>NZ_JARFTR010000227.1 GCF_029167235.1 Kamptonema sp. UHCC 0994
CCTCTGCTCCTCTGCCCCCCTGCCCCCCTGCTCCTCTGCTCCCCCGCTCCCCCTCTCCCCTCCTAAACGGAGCTTTTCTACAATCAGAGTGGTAGTAGCGCCTACTGGTTCTATATAGGTAGTTGTGGCTGGGATGTCTAGATGGATGTTGAGGTGATGGTCGTAGACGGTAATCTCTTGTAAGTGGGGCAAATCTAGCCACTCAGCAGCTTTTCCTAAGCGATCGCGAGCTGTAGTATCTACTATGGCAATAGAACGAATTAGTTTCGGATTGACCGAACGACGTTCAATTAAAGGATACTCATCTCGGTGGAGAGCTAAAAAATCTCGGACAGTGGGATGACACCCTCCAGTCAGGACAATTCTGCTGCCGGGATGCAGCACACAAAGCCCGACGGCGGCTCCAAGAGCGTCAAAATCTGCTGTAGTGTGGCACAAAATTAACTTCACGCTCAAAATCCAAAAACGCCAACTGAGAGAACCGAATTTCTGGTAGCTTACTACTGAGGGCTATATTTGCAAAGAGTTGAGCTAACACTTCCACAACTTCAAGGTGTGGGATTGTGACAGAGCAACTAATCAAAATTTAGCGCAAACCACCTAGAGTATTTCTACTTAAGGGACTCTTGTATCGATAAGGAGAAAAAATGTTGTTATCAATTTTGTTTCAACTTGTTTTAACGGCTTTGGTTGTGTTGTCCTTTGTGATGGTTGTTGGCGTACCCGTCGCCTATGCCTCTCCTCAAAACTGGAACCAATCTAAAAGTCTGCTGTACCTTGGTTCTGGCATCTGGATTGCCCTTGTGCTAGTTGTGGCGGCTTTGAACTTTTTGGTGGTTTGAGCCAAGGGAAGGAGGAGGGAAGAAGGAAGAAGGAAGAAGGAAGAGGGAAGAACAGAGAAGGAAGAGGGAAGAGAGAAGACTGTGGTGGGGTTTGGAGATATCTTCACACTTTGCCAGATGCTTCTCTCTCCCCTCTTCCCTACTTTCCCTACTTCCACACTAGACCAATTAATTAAGAACTACTGACATGGCCGTTTTTGAGGGGAATTTTACTCAGACAGAATCTTTTAAGTTTGCATTTGCGATCGGTCGCTTTAATGATTTGATTACTAGCAAGCTGTTAGAAGGCGCTCAAGATTGCTTGAAGCGTCACGGTGTCGATCCAGATCCTCACGGCACTCAGGTGGATTATGTTTGGGTTCCGGGAAGTTTTGAGGTGTCTATGGTGGCTCACCAAATGGCTCTCACTCGCCGCTACGATGCGGTAATCTGTCTGGGGGCTGTGATTCGAGGTCAAACTCCTCATTTTGACTTTGTGGCGGCTGAGGTGTCTAAGGGTATTGCTGCTGCTAGTTTTCAGACTGGGGTACCGGTAATTTTCGGTATTGTGACGGCGGATACGATGCAGCAAGCTCTAGAACGGGCAGGAATTAAAAGCAATAAGGGCTGGGATTATGCGATGGCGGCTTTGGAAATGGCGAGTTTGATGCGTCAAATTAAGGGTCAAGGTGGGAATTCCCACAGTCAACTTACTGCGGCTCCAACTACTGCTCAAACTTTGTCTGTTGCTGGAAACCGCGCAATTGCGCCGGAAATCTTGGAATAACGGCAAGACTGCTGGAGAATAGGGTGCGAGAAATGTGCCTTCACAAATCTCTGCACTACCCTCCCTCTCCTCTTGTCTACCACCGCCAAAATTGCCTGAAAAAATTTCTAAAATAGACTTGACAAACCAAGATAATTTTGAGAGTATAGTTCTTACCGCAGTTAATGCGGGTGTAGCTCAGTGGTAGAGCGTCACCTTGCCAAGGTGAATGTCGCGCGTTCGAATCGCGTCACCCGCTTAGAATGAGATAAGTAAGTTAGAGATCAAACTTACGATTTCTATTTAGAAGCTTTGCTCCTAAAACTTAACATTTGGTGAAGGTAGGAAAGCTCATGGTAGAATCATAAATAAGGTGATTTCCATCTGAGAGTCAAATTTTTTCGGGATTTATCCGAAAAAGTTGATCCTCAAGAATCCCTGGCAATGAGAGACTGGGGATTATCAAATTGGCGATCCATAAATTCGATATTTTAAGATCGTCTCTGCATAAACGCTTTTGATTTTACGATCGCTCGTGCCATCTCAGAAAGCTCAAAAGATAGATTTGAATGGTGACTACCCTTGCCCCTGCCGGCGGCGCGGTCGTCTAGTGCCGATTACGCTGACAGAAGCCTTTGGCTGCAATCGCTGTCAGCAAATTTTTGTATTGGATGAGAGCGGGTATGTAATTGAACAGCTCTCGACCAATTATCCTTATAAGCAAGCTTGGCGTTGGAGTGGAAATCATTGGAACAGAGCGCATCCGGGTTTGAAGGCGCACTATTTGCCGTTGGCTTTAGTGATGATTTTAGTACCCTTGGTGATTTGGCTGCCTTTGGCGCTGCGATCGCCTGGTACAAATATCATTCTCTGGGCGATGGTAGCGGTGCTGCTAGCGATGCTGCCAGCGCTTATGGTCTGGCTGGCTTACAGACGTTAGCGTGATGACAAGCGAAGATTCTACTTCTACACAAGCTTCGATCAATTCGGCTCGCCGCGCTTACCAAGCGTCTTTAGAATTGGCGGGGGTCAAGAGTACCGATCGCGCTGCGGCTTTGCAGGCGATGGCGCGGGAACTCAAAGCTCGGCAGAATGATATTTTAGAAGCGAATACTCTGGATTTAGAAGCCAGTCGGGAGATGGCAATTCCCGAATTGATTGTAGAGTGGCTGAAACTCACGCCAGAAAGGGTGCAAACAACGGTGCAGATTCTCCAACGCCTAGGAGAAATGCCCGATCCGATTGGCAAAGTGGTGAGTGCTTCTTACCAGGCGGATCAGTGTCAGGTGTACTGTCAACAAATCCCTCTGGGGGTAATAGCTTTGATTTACGAGGCTTTCCCGGAGTTGGGGGCGATCGCGGCGGGTTTATGCTTGAAAAGTGCTAATAGTTTAATCCTCAAAGGGGGAACTGAAGCTAGCCACTCCAATATGGTAATTGCCGAAGCTTTACAGTCAGCGATCGATGATATAGGTTTACCCGCAGGATGTCTGGAAATACTACCTGCCGATCGCGGTGCTTCAATTCGAGATTTAGTCACCCAAGACCAGTATATAAATTTAGTAATTCCCTACGGTCGCCCCAGTTTAGTACAGCAGGTGGTGCGACAATCCACTGCGCCAGCTTTGAGGTCAGCAATGGGTAATTGTTACCTCTATTGGTCGCCTACTGGTAGTTTGGAAATGGCGAGGTGGATGATTGTAGATAGCCATCAAAGCGAACCAGATCCAGTGAATGCGATCGAGAAAGTGTTGATTGACCCCAATCAAAAGCCTTCTTCTTTGGTGCGGCTGTGGAATAGCTTAAAGGAAAAAGGCTTTGAAATCAGGGGCGATGCAGATTTAGTGGCGGATTTTCCTGAGTTGAGACTTGCTGAGGTGGTGGAGTGGAACCAGCCTTATTTAAACAAAACAGTGGCGTTTAAAGTTGTCGATAATTTAGAAGCTGCGATCGCATGGATTAACCGCTATAGCAGTGGTCATGCGGATAGTATTGCGACAGAATCTTACCAGGAAGGCCGCGAATTTGCCTTAGACGTTAACAGTGCGTCTACTTTTATTAATGCCTCGCCTCGATTTTCACGCTATCAAAATCGGGGAGATGCTATCTTTTTGGGAATGTCTAATCAAAAGGGCTATCGGCGAGGATTGATTGGCCTCAAAACCTTGACAACGCTTAAAGATATTGTTCAGGGTAATGGGCAGTTTTAGAGTTAGTGATTCTCATCGCCAAAATCTGACAATAACTCATAGAATATCACCCATTTGTATGAAGACAACTTGCTATAAATACTGCAAAATTGTATCTTGAACCCAAAATAGACATTAGAGCTATTCTGCTCTGAGGCTCATAAATACTAATGCAACTCCACTCTAGTTCAGGTAGATGGCGTTTAGGTCTGACCTTATCGCTTTTAACTGCATCACTCTGGGGCGTTTTGCCCATTGCTTTAAAGGTAACGCTACAAGCCCTGGATGTTTATACCGTTACTTGGTTTCGCTTTTTAGTATCCTTTGGACTATTAGCCTTATATTTAGCAGCCAGACAGCAATTACCAGACTTGCAAAAATTGCGGGCGACAAATATGGGACTGATGGCAATCGCCATTGTATTTCTATCAGCTAACTACCTGCTTTTTTTAATAGGATTATCCCAAACTTCACCTGCTAACACCCAAGTTTTAATACAATTAGCTCCCGTACTGATGGGATTGGGAGCCTTAGCTATTTTTAAAGAACGTTACACTCTACATCAATGGATTGGTTTAGGGGTATTAACTCTAGGTTTTTCACTCTTCTTTCACGAGCAATTAACCAATCTAATTTCAGCGCAAACTCAATATCTGATCGGTAGCGGTATAGTCGTAATTGCAGCGGCGGTGTGGGCTGTTTATGCCCTAGCCCAAAAGCAACTCCTGCAAAAATTACCCTCTGCAAGTATTATGCTCATTCTCTACGGAGGCTGTGCTTTATTATTCACTCCCTTTGCTGCACCCCAATTACTACTTACACTTAGTCCTTTACATTGGGCAATGCTACTTTTTTGTGCATTAAATACTTTAATTGCTTACGGAGCTTTTGCAGAAGCAATGGATCACTGGGAAGCATCAAGAGTGAGTGCGGTGCTGGCTTTAACGCCTTTAGTTACGCTATTTTCAGTGTGGAATGTTTCTGTTATTTTCCCGAATTTAATTGCACCAGAACACCTCACAATTCTTGCAGTTGTGGGAGCGGTTTTAGTCGTCGGCGGATCGATGACAATTGCGATGGGAAAGTCGCGGTAAATCAATCAGTATTTTTTAGATATTTACAAAATGTCAACTTAACGCTATAATGTCTAACATTGGCATCAAATTTACCTTCGTTAATCCATGCAAAAAACGGAAATAAAAGCATCATTATTCAACAAAGTGCTTGTTATTATTATATCCTTGCTAGTAGTAACTGCGATTGCAGTCGCGGCAGCGCTAGCTATTCCCGGAGAAAATACAATGTTTGCTGGAAAAAGACCTACTAACCTCGGAATACAGTTAGGACAACTTGCACCTTGCCCAAATTCTCCCAACTGTGTCAGCAGTTTTAGTCAAGATAATGAGCATAAAATTGAACCTTTGGCATACACTTCTGCCTCTGAGGATGCAATTTCTAACCTTAAGAAAGCAATTCTATCCTTACCAAGAACTCAAATTATCACCGAAACCAATAATTATCTGTATGCAGAATTCGCTAGCGCTTTAATGGGATTTGTTGATGATGTTGAATTCTTACTAGATGCAGAGACAAAGGTAATCCATGTCCGTTCAGCTTCCCGTTTAGGAGAGTCTGATTTAGGAGTCAATCGGAAAAGGATAGAAACCCTTAGATCCAAACTAAATCAAATTTCAACCTAAATCAAGGTAAAATTTGTAATAGTAAAGTTAGCGAATTCTTTGAAAATGACCAGCACTATCTCCGAAATCAAAGTAAAAACTATCACCGGCGAAGACAAACAACTAGGTGAGTACGCTGGTAAGGTACTCTTAATAGTAAACCTTGCTTCTAAATGCGGCTACACGCCTCAATACGCTGGGTTAGAGCAATTAAACCAGAAGTATCAGGCGGCGGGACTGCGAATTCTAGGATTTCCATGCAATGACTACGGAGCACAAGAACCTGGTACTAACTCAGAAATTGTAGAATTTTGTAGTATTAATTACGGCGTAACTTTTGACTTATTTGACAAAGTGCACGCCAAAGGTTCTGAACAGCATCCTCTTTATGCTCAGCTTACCAAAGCTGTCGATCCAAAAGGGGATGTTTCATGGAATTTTGAGAAATTCTTAGTTAACAAGCAAGGAGAAGTAGTTGCTAGATTTCGCAGCAGCGTCACTCCTGACTCTCCCGAATTAATTGCGGCCATTGAGGGGGAATTAGCTAAATAGTTTTTGGGTTAACAGTTAACAGTTAACAGTTAACTGTTAACTGTTAACTGTTAACGATTAACTGTTAATTGTTAACTGTTTTCCTAGTTAGAGATAAATTAAATGGAAAATACTGCTTCGTTAGACCTAATAGTGGGTTTGCTGGCGTTCGCCATTCTGATAAGTGGACTTATTATGTTGTTCCAAGGTATTGCATCCTTCCCCAAAGAAAAATAGAAATTAGACACAAATCTACCCAACTTAAAATCTCAAACCTTAAACTAATAATGATGCAATCTACTCGAACTTCTCACCGGGTTATGCTAATTCCAGGGAATTTAAGGCGCGTACATCACATTGCTTTAAATGTGGGCGATATGAAAGCATCCCGCCATTTTTACGGAACAATTCTTGGTCTACATGAACTCACAGGTGAAGAGGTTCCGGCCACATTGCGAGAGTTAGTTGCTACAGGAAAAGTAGCCAACTTTATTACCTCCGATAATACTGTTATCGATCTATTTTGGGAACCGAATCTCAAACCACCCGATCCAAATCCACAGCAAGCTTTTACCCGTGCCAATCACTTAGCATTTGACATCGATCCCCAGTTATTTGACAGTGCAGTTGAAGTGCTATATCTGCATAAAGTTTGCATAGATAGCGGCCCAGTTATTCGTCCTACAGGACGCGGAATCTATTTCTACGATCCCGATGGATTTATGATAGAAATTAGGTGCGATCCAATCAATCCTTAATCATCCGGGGCAACTTTTATTCTATTCTCCTTCTCTATTCCCTTCTTTCCCTATCCCCTAGTCCCTTCTTCCTTACCAATTCACTCTTCATCCTTCCGAATAGGTTGCTTTGGCCAGGTAAAGCAAAATGTTGCTCCTTGACCTTCGCTAGATTCGAGTTTAATAGTTCCCCCTTGATTTTCCACAATTTTCTTCACTAACGATAAACCAATGCCTGTATTCTCAACTTTATCCCGTGCTTCCAAAGTTTGGAATATGACAAAAACTTTATCATGATATTGAGGAGCAATTCCAGGGCCGTTATCGGCTACAGCAAACTCGTAAAAATCTTCCTTATCATTAACAGATATTTTTACACAACCCGATTTACTGCTGTGATGCTTGACTGCATTACTAATCAAATTAGCAAAAACTTGCTGTAATAACACCCTTTCAGTTGTCAATGTTGGCATTCCTAGTTCGACTTCCACAGTGAAAGTTTTTGGCGGCGCGATAGAATCAATAATTTCTGCTAATAAACTTGCCACATTTACACTTTCCGAGGCTGTTTGGATGCGTCCAACGCGGGAATATTGTAATAGTGCATCGATCAAAGCTTCCATGCGGTGAACTCGACCCCGCAATAGGTTCATTTGATGTTGAGTATCCTCTGTCATCGCTTCGCTGAGGTCTTCTTCTATCCAACTACTAAGGTTGGCAATTGCTCTCAGTGGCGCTTTTAAATCGTGAGAAACAACATAAGCAAATTGATCTAATTCCTGATTTCGCTTTCTCAAAACTGTCGCTGTTTGACTTAACATTCTAGTTGTCTTTGCCAATTCTTGAGCGCGTTTTCGCAGAGCTTCTTGTGCTTCTTTACGCTCTCTAATATCTTCAACAACTCCCATTAAATATTCACTACCATCTTGCTCGCGCAGTAGGGAAACAGTTAAATTACCCCAGATTAATTCCCCATTTTTGCGGATAAAACGCTTCTCCATCGAGTAGATTTCAAATTCCCCAGCTAACAGTTGGCTTATATACTCCAGTTCAACTTTTAAGTCCTCTGGATGGCTAACATTATGAAACTTATTTCCTAGCAGTTCTTCCCGACTGTAACCTAAAATCTCGCAAAGTTTTTGATTGACCAAAAGTAATTTGCCTTCCAGATTTGTCTGGGCTATGCCAACAGCAGCTTGCTCGAAAGTTGCACGGAATCTTTGCTCGCTTTCAGCAATAGCTACTTCAGCCTTTTTACGGTCAGTGATATCCTCAAAACTACATAAAATTCCGATCGCACGATCTTCTCCATCTGTCAGAGGAACTTTGCTAACATCAACCAACATTGTAGAGCTATTTGGCAGTGCAGAAGTGAAAGTTTCAAGTAAGTGGTATTGGGGAATATTAGTTTCGAGAATGTCGCGGCTGATGGCGCGGTAGCGTTCAGCTTGTTCTTCGGGAATAGGCAAATCGTAATCGGTCAGTCCGATGATATCTGTGGGACTTTTTAAACCAAGAATACGGGCAAAGTTTTGATTGCAGCCTCGATAGATAAAATTTCTGTCTTTCCAGTAGATAAATTGCGGAATATTGTCCATCACTAACTGCAACATTTGCTTGGAATCTCGCAATGCAAATTCCGCCATTTTGCGATCGCTAATATCGTTATTTATTTGTAAGCTGGCTAAGGGAATACCATCTTCATCTCGCTGTAAAGTCCAGCGGCTTGCTACTGTTAATTTTGAACCATCTTGTTTGGTGTGTACGAGTTCACCTTCCCAAGATCCATCGCGTAGAAATGCAGCCTTAATTTTTGGTAGAGGTTCGGGGAATTCTGTTTGCAAAAGTGTGTGGATATTTTTCCCTATCGTTTCTGATTTCCGCCATCCGTAGAGCCTTCTCGCCCCCTGATTCCAATCAGCAATTTCGTCGTTTAGGTCAAGCACTGTAATCGAATCATTGGCTAAATCCAAAAGTTGGGATTGTTTACGGAGGGTTTTTTCTGATTGCTTACGCTCTGTAATATCGCGACAAATCCCAATAAATAGCCGCCCAGAAGCTAGCCGCATTTCGCTTACGGCTAACTCCATTGGGAAGGTTGCCCCATTTTTGTAGATTCCTTCGATTTCCTGCTGGCAAATATTGAGTTTAGCCGTAGAATTTGTTAAAAAGTTTTTGAGATAATTACCAGTGCTATCTTCACGGGCAGGCTTAGCTATTAGCTTTCTAAGATTCAGACCTAAGACTTCCCTTGCTTCCGAGCCAAAAATCCGCTCAGCAGCGAGATTGAACGACTCAATATTACCCTGCTCGTCCAAGGTGAGAATACCATCAGCAGCGTTATCTACCACAGCTTGAATGCGAGTTTTGCTCTCTTGCAAACTAGCTTCTCGGTTTGTTAATTCCCTATCTAAACGGTCAAATAAATACCAGGAAGCTCCGCCACCAAGCAAACCAACAAACAAAGCGCCTATTTGTACAAAATTAGTGAGATCGACCCAATGCCGTCTTTCGTCTTCTATAACAGCCTGCAATTCTTTCTGAATGACGACGAAATTATTAATTTGCTGCCGCAGGGTATCCATTTGCAATTTGCCTTTGAGCAGAATGTTGGTTAGTTGAGGCGACTGCTCTCTTTCTTTTCCTAAACTATCAAAATTTTTGAGCGTATTTTCCAAAAAAATTATTTCTTGCTGGGTACTTTTTTTAATTTCTTCAAATCGCTGCAACTGTGCCGGATTTTCTTGCACCATCACTTTGAGTTGTTTGAGTAACTGAGGCAAATTTGCTTTTGCCTTTAAATACGGCTCTATAAAATCGGGACGCTTGGTCAGGCCGTAACCTCGCATTCCAGTCTCAGCATCCACCACAGTTTTGAGCAAATGGTCAGTTTGTTTTAGTATCTGGTTGCCCTTGTCTATCTGGGATCTTGTGTTGATAGTGCGATCGCGCACCCAGGAAATTGCAATCACTGAGGCGAACAGACAGGTGACGGGAATGGCAAGAATTATTGTTCCCCGTTGGCGAGTCGGCCTGTCTAACCACAAAATTTTTAGGAAATGAGATATTGAAAACTTCATTAAATTTTAAGTTTGAGATTTTAACAACATCTGGAAGTATTCTATTCTGGCGGTATGTCTCTACTAATGTAACACCGCCTTCTAGGCAGTTAGGATACCGCCTAGAAGGCGGCGTTACAGAAAGTCCTAATCAATCTACTTTTGCCTTGAGATGAACAGTAAAAGTAGAACCCACCCCAAACTCACTTTCAACTGTGATATCACCCCCCATCATCTGGCAGAAGCGGCGGCTAATTGCTAATCCCAGTCCGGTACCACCATACTTGCGCGTAGTCGAGGCATCTCCTTGAGTGAAAACCTCAAACAAACGCTGCTGTTGTTCAACTGACATACCAATACCCGTATCAGCTACGCACAAATAAACCCAATCACTATTACTACCCCTTTCGCGAGTTGCACTTAGCCGCACCGTTCCATTTTCAGTAAACTTAAGGGCATTAGAGAGCAAGTTAAAAAGAATTTGCCGCACCTTAGTCAAATCAGTGAAGACCACTCCTAGATCGCTACAGCAAGAAACTTCCAATTGATTAGAGTTTTTGTGAGCGAGGGGATGCAAAGTTGCCACTACATCGCCCACCAAGTCCGCGAGGTCAAAACTCTCTAGGTAAAGTTCCATTTTACCCGCTTCAATTTTAGATAAGTCAAGAATATCGTTAATCAAAGTCAGTAAATGTTTGCCAGCACTGCGAATTTTTTGAATATCAGGGAGCAAATCTTCGATCCCTTCATCAGAGGCTAATTCTTCTAACATTTCGCTGTAACCAATAATGGCATTTAAGGGAGTTCGCAACTCGTGGCTCATATTAGCCAAGAAAGTGCTTTTTGCTCTGGAAGCTGCTTCAGCTTTGTGTAGTGCTTCTTGCAAAGCTACTTCCGCTCTTTTGCGCTCAGCAATCTCGAAGCGGAGTAACTTATTTGCACTCTTGAGCTGAACTGTGCGGTTCTCGACAGTGATTTCTAGTTCCTGTTTCGCCTTAGAGAGAGCTTGTTGCGCCCTTTGCCGCTCAAAGCCTTCTATTGCTAAGGCTACCAAATTCGCTAGGGAATCAGCAAAAGTCCGCTCCTCCAAGGCCCACTGACGGGAAGGGCCGATATGTTCGTGGGAAAGTATGCCCACGATCTGGCCGCCCAGCCGAATTGGTACATTTAGGGTTGATGAGTTCGTGTTCCCGTCTGTAGACCCAGTAGAGAACATTTCTGCTTCTTTTGGGTGCAGCTCCTTTAACGAATTTTGAGCTATAAGTGGCTCAGAGAGAGCCAATCCGAAATGCTGTTCAGCATTTTCCAAGGGCGTATCTAAAAAGCCAACTCTCAAATCGCCGGTCAAGATTTCCAAGCGGTTCCAGTGGCGATCGCAGCTACGTTCGTATAAATCGAGGCAAACTAATTTCAGGTTAGCCTTTTTCGACTTCAGAAAATAAGACTGTTCGTCTAGATTTTTTGCCAGAAAACCTGTACCGGCTTCCGTTTGACTATCTGCGCTTATACCCAATCCCAAATCTATTTGAGACTCCGCCGAACGAATGGCAAATCTAAAATCGTTGTATAGCCACAGACTGACTTTCTCTACTTCTAGGGTATGGGCGGCCGTTTCCGTGATTTCGCGAATTGCAGCATTGAGATCCCCAGAGTTAAGAGTCCTTTCTCTACCGAGTTCCAATAGTGCCAGACTCTGACGGCGCAGCCGTCTTTCGCTGTTGAGCAGGACTTGTTCGCCGGCTTTGCGCTTGGTGAGATCGTAGAGGGCAAACAGCGCCGCTGGTTGGTCGCAGAAGGTCAGGGGTTGGACGGATACCATTACCCAGAACGGTGTACCATCTACTTTTTTGGCTTGCATTTCCCAGTTTTGAACGTACCCATCTCTGGAAAGTGCCTCAAGTACCCTCTCGCGATCGCTTCGATCCCAATAAAAATCTGGAGTGTAGCGATCGATCAGCTCCTCAAGAGATATACCTAACAGAGCAGAGAATTGAGCATTGGCATAGAGTATCATCCCGTCGGACACGCGAGCGATCAGCACTGGTACAGGAGTTGCTTGGGCGATCGCTCGAAACCGCTCTTCGCTCTCCCGCAGCACCGATTCCGCAAACCCTTGCAATTGAGCTTCAACTCGATCGGAGTGTTCAGTCGTAGTCTCCAGCAAGATTTCCAGGTCAGCTCTTTCACTCTTGAGCTCAGTCACTTCCGAGCGCAAGCGTAAAACCTCCAAAATTAGCTGTTCCTTTGATAATTCTTGTTCCTGCATGGGTTTTGGGTAATTGCTAACAGGCGGTTTGTCCTTAAACGTTAATTCTTGTTTGCCACTCATTACTAAGTATGGCCGATCCCCAATATTCCTTTACATCATTTTTCCTTACCTATTCCAGTTCCAATTCCAAGGAAGGCATTAGTCGCTGCAAGTTCTTCAGCGATTTTCCCTGCCAGAGTATCTCCTGAGATCCCCGCACCGCGATCTGAATATTCTTTTGCTGGCGCACCTTGATCACAAACTTGGACAGAATATTGATTCCAGAACTATTTAAAAATTCTAGCTGTCGTAAATCTAAAGTAATCTTTTTTGGTTGTGCCTCGGCCACATCATTGAGCAACTGCACGATGGGCGCGTACTCTTCCATTTTACTCAGCCGGAACGAACCCTGGCAGGTAATTGTCTCAGTAGCGCTGTCGTACCAGATGCAGTAATCTTTACTCTTAATCTCCATATTGAGTGCTAGTTATCAGAGGTGAGTTGCGATCTTATGGGTAATTTAGTCCGGCAGAGGGACTTTTGAGGTGCGGCTCTATCTCCACTTACTGCTGTCTGCTTTTTCCCGTGCGGGGTCTTCACCTTACGCACCGGATGGCCTAGAGAGGCAAAAGCAACGAGAAGTAGCTGGGAAATAAAGCCATAGAAGTTTGCATACTTTACCTTTTTCTGTTGTTCGTACTCAAATACTAAGTAGGTGGACATATTATATTGCGTGTCATTGCGAAGAACGAAGCAATCCCAAGGCGTGGCAATTGCTTCGTTCCTTGCAATGACATGATGGCGTTTATTTATGTCCGACTATTTATCAGTGTAGAACATAACTGAGCCTATAAATCTAAAAATCAAGATTTTTTTGCTATTGACAATAGCAACAAAATTTAATTATAGTAATATTAGGTTTCAGACAGTCCTCAAAAGAGAAGTGTAATTAGTTTAATTCACCCTCACCTCTCTATCTTCTGTCTGTGCAAAATGCAGTCTAGCCGTCATCTAGGAGTGTCTAATGGCAATTTCAGAAATCACTGAGAAACTTTTGTCTGCTAAAAAAGCCAAAGGGATCACCTTTGCTGAGTTGGAAAAAATTGTCGGGCGCGATGAGGTTTGGATTGCGGCAGTATTTTACCGCCAAGCTACTGCTTCTGAAGATGAAGCTCAGAAAATTGTATCAGTTTTAGGGTTAGATAGTAGTCTCGCTCAAAGCTTAACAGAATCCTCATTAAAAGGTTCTTTAGATCCCGTTATTCCTGTCGATCCTCTGATTTATCGCTTCTATGAAATTATGCAAGTCTATGGAATGCCTCTGAAAGCCATAATTCACGAAAAATTCGGCGATGGTATTATGAGTGCAATTGATTTTACCCTTGACGTTGAAAAAGAAGAAGATCCAAAAGGGGATCGCGTTAAGGTAATCATGTCTGGTAAATTCTTGGCTTATAAGAAGTGGTAATGGCTAATGGCTAATGGCTAATGGCTAATCGCTAATGGCTAATGGCTAATGGCTAATTGGTAATTGGTAATTGGTAATTGGTAATGGCTAATGGCTAATGGCTAATGGCTAATGGCTAAGTAGTTGGACAAAAATAAATAATGTCATTGCGAGCCCAGCGAAGCAATCCCAAACCCCTGCGTTGGCGTAGCCTGCCCGTTAGGGCTTAGCGATACCCCACCCTACAGGTTATGTAAAATCAACCAATCATTTCTAATAATTGAGCTTCTGACAGTTGAATAATTCCCAACTCTTGAGCTTTTTCTAACTTAGAACCCGCATCTTCGCCTACAACTAAATAATTAGTTTTAGCACTAACAGAATTTGTAACTTTCCCCCCAGCTTTTTGAATCAACTCTTTCGCTTCATCTCGCTTCAGCGTTGGTAAAGTTCCCGTAATCACAAAAACTTTACCTGCCAACAACAAATTTTTACCTTCTACCTTGTTGCCAGTTTCTTCCGACTTTAGTTGTAACCCCGCAACTTTCAGACGTTCAATTAAATTCTGATTTGCAGGTACTTGAAACCACTGACATACAGACTGGGCAATTTCCGGGCCAATACCATAAACTCCCTCAATAGTCGCCGCCGAAGCCGCCCCTAACTGTTCAACAGTTGCAAATCTTTCTGTTAACAATACAGCATTAACGCTGCCAACATGGCGAATACCTAAACCGTATAATATCCTCGACCAAGGTTGAGTCTTAGAATCAGCAATTGCACCAACTAATTTATCTGCTAACTTCTTGCCCATTCTTTCTAAACTCATCAATCTTTCTACATTCAAATCATATAAATCTGCCACAGAATTCACTAAACTACTATCAACTAACTGCTGCACTAATTTTTCACCAATGCCATTAATATCTAGTGCATCTCGACTACAAAAATGAATCAGCGAACCCCTTAAAATAGCTGGACAAGATGTATTAATACAGCGAGTAACCGCCTCACCCTTTTCTCTAACAACCGGTTGGCCACATTCTGGGCAACAACTAGGCATTTGAAAGGATTGAGCACCTTCCGGGCGAAGTTCAGGTAAAACCCGCACCACTTCCGGGATAATTTCACCAGCTTTGCGAACAATTACTGTATCGCCAATGTGGATATTTAGAGATAAAATGCGATCGCTATTGTGTAGCGTCGCCCTTGAAACAGTTGTACCCGCTAACTGCACCGGTTTCAACTCTGCAACTGGCGTTAGCGCCCCGGTTCTCCCCACCGAAACCGCGATAGACTCAACTAAAGTAGGGGCTTCCTCAGCAGGATACTTAAGGGCGACAGCCCAGCGGGGGAATTTCTGAGTAAAACCCAGTTGTTTTTGCAATAATAAATCATTAATTTTAACAACGACTCCATCTGTCATATAAGGCAAGTTTCGCCGTTCAACATCCCAATATTGGTAATATTCTCGAACCTCATCTAAAGCAAGACAAAGTTTACGATTGGGATTGACTTTAAACCCCATTTGTTGCAATAATTCCAAAGATTTACACTGAGTGTCTGCGACATCAATATCTTCTTTTCCTGGTATTTGTAGCGTATAAGCAAAGAAATCCAAGCGTCGTTTAGCGACAATTTTTGAATCTAATTGCCGCAATGTACCTGCGGCGGCATTGCGAGGATTAGCAAATAGGGACTCGCCATCTTTTTCCCGTTCCTGATTGATTTCTTCAAACACCGCCAAGGATAAAAAAGCCTCTCCTCGAACTTCGACCAATGGTGGACAATCTTCTAATTGTAGTTGCAATGGTATCGAGCGAATTGTCTTGACATTTTGGGTAATTTCTTCGCCAGTAACACCATCTCCGCGTGTTGCACCCCTGACTAAAATACCATTTTCATAAGTTAGGGCCAAAGCAGAACCATCTATTTTCAACTCGCAAACATACTTGGGTACTGGGGATAATTGTTGATTTGATTCCAGAGATTTATCAGTGTCTAATTCCTCCTCAGCAGTCCCGATTACCCTCAGCCAACGTTCTTGCCATTTAGACAATTCATCAATATTGAAAGCATTTTCTAAACTGTAGAGAGGGATATTATGTCTAACGCTGGAAAAGTGGGTTGCTGGTTTTTCCCCAACTCGCTGAGTGGGACTTTCAAGGCTAATTAATTCGGGATGTTGGGTTTCTAGTTCTTGTAGTTCGCGATAGAGGCGATCGTACACCTCATCTGGCATAATTGGCGTATCCAGAATGTAGTAAGCATAGCCAGCTTCCTGTAACTGTTTCCTCAATTGTTGGACTCGTTGCTGAATTTCTGTTTTCATATTAAAAAGCCAATATTCTATTTTTGTAACGCCGCCCTCTGGGCGGTAAAGAAACCGCCCAGAGGGGGGCGTTACGTAGGATTTGAATAATAAATAAGGAGTCAGAAACCAGGATAAAATATTTCAGCCTAATTTTGACTCCTTTCCTTGCCTTAGTCAAATCATGACTAATTCATCACAAATTCAGGTTTGAGAAGTCACTAAACTTACGAGTTTCAGTTGCGACACTGGCAAAACCCTCACCATTTTCGCTGTCGCCATTCAAACTGCCATTAGTTTCCGGCTTAAAGAGTTCTTCAACAGCCGCACGTTTCAAAGCTAGAGGTTCTGCGTGTTCTACCTGAAATACATTCGCGTAGAGATTGGCGATAATTTGCTTTCCTCCTTGAGTCAATTCTAAATAACTCAAAGCGGCAGGGATGTAAGGAAAAACACCGTTCCAGTAAAACTTGGCATAATTCCGCCGCAAATCTCCGGGGGATTTATAGCCTAATATCTTATTAGTGCCGACTTCTTCAAACTCGTAGAAAAGAGCGCTAATTTTTCGCAAATAATTGGGATCGCTGAGTTGGCCAATTAAGTCAGCAGCGCGTGCAAGTCCCGAATAATTATGCCGATCCTGATGAGTTTCACCAGCAGGTACAGGGAAGCGAGTTAGCTCAATATTGCGTTTAATTTGTTCAGCATCAATTAGTTTGTGACCGCCAAAACGCTCATCGATGACCAATTTACCTCTGTCAACATGATAAGGTGTGAGACTGGCAGAAGTTGCACCAATTGGTATCGAAACCATCCCCCCGTCAATGCCAGTGGCGTAAAGTCCAACAACTTCTTGGTCTTGGCGGCAAACACCTTTGACATAACCGATGTCGTGAGACAACAGAGAAATGATATAGTGTAGCCAGTCTTCAGGGGACACACCCCCTTCGCGGATGTGTTTGCCCCGGAGGATGTCCTGTCCTACTAGGGCAACTAACATACTGTGTTCGACATTGTGATAGAGAGCATCGCAGTTAGCGATATTTTCCAGAGCCATGTTCCCCGCCCAGGCAATTATATCGGGGTAGTCCGGCTTATATTTACCGTAGGTACGGCGGTATCCGGCCTGTAGCTCTTGTACGAAAGCGTCAATTAGGATCGCAGTTGCATTAAACATTGTGATTTCTCTCACTCAAGCTTTAAGGGCGAAAATCAATCAGGAAGTTTTAGGTAGTTGCATAAATAATAATTGGCGATCGCGTATAAGTTGACATAAATCGGGTTGAGAAGTATTTGCGAACTACGGATGCACCAGAGAATATTGTTAGACGTATCTACTAACCATAACCTAAATTCCACAGAAACTCATTCGGGTCTGTACTATTAAATGATGGTGAGAGAACTGCTAGGTGTCTGAGTTATGAACCGTCTGTTACGAAGTCTGCCTGAAGGAGCAAAACGCGCGGTGCGGCCGATCGCCCTGAGATACTTGGGCTTGTGCAGCATTGCTGTTCTAGCTGCTGTCCCGGCCTTGGGGGCGCAACGAGTTTACGTGACCTATGGCCCCCTGGAAATTTCAGTACCCATAGAGTCTTTAGAACTCTTTGTCCAGACAGGCGTAGTTGATAACACTTGGGATGGCTTCACTCAGTACGCTAGCCAGCAGCAGCTAGCTCAGTTACGACAAGCTCTGCAAGCAAAGGCTGAAGTCAGTCCCGTGACTATTTCTCAGTTCCTTTACACGCCCCAGGGAGAAGTGCTACTGGAACGTTTGGGACGAGTTATCCAGACAAAGGGACGGCAACCCGGTTTTTACGCAATTCGGGCGGCGTTAATTCTAGCAGCGGCAGATTCAGAAGGTTTGACACCGATCAATGTGCTCAAGAAATTTCCCACTTATGGGATTCGGATCGATATTGCACGGGGGTTAGAACTGGTTAATCAGCTAACGGCCTTGGTAAATAGGTCAAACCGAGCGATCGCAGGAGTAATTCAGTTGGCAAATACTCAAGCTGCATCGGAACCAGCAATTAACCTCTCTGAACTCCAAAACCCAGATCGGCGAGGCTATCTTAACTGGGAAAAAGTCTCTCTGACAATGATGAGCAAAAACCGTCAGGGGCGTAATTTTCCCTTCGATCTGTACTTGCCCACAGGAGGGTCATTACCGGCACCATTAATTGTAATTTCTCACGGTTTAGGCTCAGACCGCTACTCCTTTGCCTATTTAGCCGAACATCTGGCCTCTTACGGATTTGCTGTTGCTGTCCCGGAACATCCCGGTAGCAGTTCTCAACAGTTGCAGAACTTGGTGGTAGGTAGAGCAAATGAGGTAGCCCAAGCAACAGAATTTGTCGATCGCCCTCTGGATATTAAGGAGATCCTGGATTTTCTAGATACCCTTTCTGCATCTGACCCCAAATATCAAGGGAAAATGGACTTGCAGCGGGTGGGGGTAATCGGTCAGTCTTTCGGCGGCTATACAGCTTTGGCTTTAGTAGCGGGGGGAGGGATTAATTTTGAGCAACTAGACAAAGACTGCCAGAAAGAGTTCGATACTTGGAATATTTCGCTGCTGCTTCAATGTCGGGCTCAGACGCTGCGTCGTCGGGATTATAATTTGAGCGACAGCCGGATCAAAGCCGCGATCGCCATTAATCCAATTGTCAGCAGCATTCTAGGGGAATCAAACCTCAGCCAAATTCAAGTCCCTGTAATGATTTTAGCTGGCACTGCCGATACAGTTGCACCAGCCGTGCTCGAACAGATTCAACCCTTTACCTGGCTAACAAATCCTGAGAAATATCTCGTACTACTCAACAACGGCACACACTTCTCAACTATCGACGACTCCCCTGAGAGTGTTTTTCGGGTTCCTGCTAATGCCATTGGGCCCGAACCGGCCTTAGCTCGCCGCTATCTGAACGGATTGAGCCTCGCTTTTATGGAAACCTATCTGGCTAACGATCCAACTTTCCGCCGTTATCTTCAACCGTCTTACGTCAAAGCAATCAGTAAAGATACGTTGGGCTTGAGTATTTTGCGATCGCTTAGTACCGAACAGCTTCAAAAGTTGCTCAGCGGTACAAGCAGCCCAACTCTCCCTGCATCTCCACCTCAGTCTGCACCGGCGAAGCCTTGAGAGATGGAGCGAGTGCTCCGTAGTCAGTTAAAATACTTAAAGATATAGCAACCTTCTTGGCAGTTAAGACGTTCTGAGTTCCTGAAACTTGCTGATGCTATTCCCTTCTTCCTCTTCTTTCCCTAGCCCCTAGCCCCTAGCCCCTAGCCCCTAACCGCCTTGGCGGTTGCTATACTTACGATCGCAGACTTTAAGGTAGAACTATGCCAGGAGCAGTGCCATCTCAGCCAATCAGACCAACACCAACACCAACACCAACTCCTAGCGGTAGTGGTTCCGGTGGTAATAGCGGTACACTTCCGGGGGGCGGTAGCATAATTCGCGGTACTAGCGGCCCTGACTCTCTTCAGGGTAGCGGTAGTGGCGATCAGATATTTGGTTTGGCAAGTTTTGACACTCTCTACGGCTCAGGCGGCGATGATACTCTTTCCGGGGATGCGGGGGATGACTCGGTGCTAGGGGAGGGGGGTAATGACATCCTATTTGGGGGTAGCGATCGCGACTCTCTATTCGGTAGTGATGGTGACGATACTATCTTTGGCGGTAAAGGCAATGACTCGGCGAGTGGAGGAGTTGGCAAAAATCAGCTCTTTGGTAATACGGGCAACGATACCCTCATTGGAGGCGCTGATGATGATAGCTTATTTGGGGGAACAGATGATGACTCGCTCTTTGGAGCTGCTGGCAATGACTATCTCTCAGGCGATCGCGGTAGAGATACTTTAACAGGCGGTGACGGGAACGATACCTTTGTCATCAGTCGGCTGACTGGTGGTTTAACTGAAGCCGATGGTGATGTGATTACGGATTTTATTGATGGTCAGGATAAAATTGCCTTAAGTGCAGGTCTTACCTTTAGCAATCTAACTATTACTCAGGGTACAGGAGGAACGGCTCCAAGTACGATTATTCAGCTTATAAATGGCGATGACGTTCAATTTTTAGCTGTATTGCCAGGAATTGCACGTAATTCAATTACTTCTTCTGATTTCACTATTTTGTAATGACATTTGAAGGTTTTCTTAATCTTAATAAACCTATAGGCCCGACTTCTCACGACTGCGTAGCGCGAGTGCGGCGTGTCTTAAAGCTCAAGCGCGTTGGACACGGGGGAACCCTTGACCCCGCAGTAGGAGGAGTTTTACCAATTGCTCTAGGTAAGGCAACTAGGCTGTTGCAGTTTCTTAGACATGATAAAGCTTACCAAGGGACGATTCGGTTTGGCTTGACTACGGCTACGGACGACTTGGAGGGCGAGATTTTGAGTTCTCGGCCGGTGCCGGATTTGACTCTAGAACAGGTAAAAGCTGCGTTACCCAGTTTCCAGGGCAAAATTCAGCAGATACCGCCTAATTACAGTGCAATTCATGTCGATGGAAAACGCCTGTACGACTTAGCCCGCAAGGGTGAAACTGTGGTAGTACCTTCCCGTGCTGTAGAGGTATTTCGGCTGGAGATTTTGGACTGGCGGCCGGGGGATTTTCCCGAATTGGATGTGGCGATCGCCTGTGGTGCTGGAACTTATATTAGAGCGATCGCTCGTGACTTGGGTGCAGTTTTGAATGTGGGCGGAACTTTAGCGGCTTTGACTCGCACTGAAAGTAGCGGTTTTCATCTAGCAAGCAGCCTCACTTTTGAGGAATTGGAAATACAGTTACAGCAAGGGACTTTCCGCCCCATAACGCCCTCAGCAGCGTTGGCACATTTAGATGCGATCGCCCTTGATGCTAAAGATGCCACACGCTGGTGTCAAGGTCAGCGCCTTGCTTTTCCGCAAGAGGGGGAGCAGGGGAGCGGGGGAGCGGGGGAGCTCTTGAGCGAGGGAGCTCTTGAGCGAGGGAGCGGGGGAGCGGGGGAGCTCTTGAGCGAGGGAGCGGAGAAGATGGAAGACGGAAATCTTTCCTCTGCTCCTCTTCCCCTCTCCTCCCCATCCTCCCATCCAGTGCTGGTTTACGATCGAGGGGGTCAATTTCTAGGCATTGGTCAGCGAGTTTACTCAGAGACAGGTAGCATTTTGGCTCCTCAGATTGTTTTTTAGCCTCAAACCAGAGAAGAAGGGGCTAGGGGCTAGGGACTAGGGACTAGGGAAAGAGAGGGGGAG
>NZ_JARFTR010000129.1 GCF_029167235.1 Kamptonema sp. UHCC 0994
GACTGTGATAATTTCCAGAACATCCGATGCTAAATCCTCTTCAAAGGTTGCATCCTCTTTTTTGTTTAGTATGATTACTTCAATATCGTGGTACTCACATACAGCAAAAATAAGTTCAGATCCGAACTGATTTAATTTTTCCATCGCTCTCCCAACGCCTAATGGTGTCTACACGCTCCGGCTTTGAGTTCCGCTAGTTCGCCTATACTAATTAGTCTGTCCACTGCTTTACCGAGAATTACCTGTTTAAAATGTAGGTAATTCTCGGTATTTTGTCAACTGCCGATAACCCTCTTTGACATTAAAGTTACAGAACCGCGTAGTGGGTTGATATATGATGTCACCCCAAAGACCCAGCAGTTTAACCTTATTAACAATGTATAAGACAAGTTAAAGAACTGGCTTGACCTTGAAGATCGCCGTTACCATCAACAAGGAGAAGTTTATTGCGCTGGAAGTTTGAACATAACACCCGATTATTTGCCGCTGGTGCTGAAGTCGTCCGGCCTCAGAGTGGAAATCGCACTCCTGGCCCGGATGCGCGAGTGGCTTTATTGCTCTCAGGATAGAGTCCCCTAGCGCAACAATATCTAGCGCATCAGAACCCAAGCTTGAAAAGGCAAGCTCTATCCTGTTAAGTGGCAATCCCAGAATTCCAACTAAAGTTTAAGGAGAGTTTATGAAAGTAGCGATCGCGAAAGAAGTCGAGGCCGGCGAGCGCCGAGTAGCCTTAATACCCGACGCTGTAGCCAAGTTAGTAAAACAGGGCATTGAAGTGTTGGTTGAGGCCGGTGCTGGCGAGCAATCCTTCTTCTCCGATATTGCTTACGAAGCAGTAGGAGCAAAGATTGTAGCCGATACCGCCGCACTGTGGGGCGAGGCGGATGTAGTGCTGAAAATTGGCGCACTGCAAGAGTCAGAAATTCATCAGTTGCGCGAAGGTTCAGTATTTATCGGATTTCTCAACCCCTTGGGAAACCCCGCTTTAGTGCAGCGTTTGGCTGAGCGCCAAGTAACGGCCTTCAGTATGGAAATGATCCCCCGCACCAGCCGCGCTCAAAGCATGGATGCTCTGTCATCTCAGGCTAACGTCGCTGGTTATAAAGCAGTGCTGATCGCTGCCGCGAGTTTGCCTAAATATTTTCCCATGTTAACCACCGCAGCGGGTACAATTCGCCCTGCAAAAGTGCTAGTGATGGGTGCTGGTGTGGCGGGCTTACAGGCGATCGCTACCGCACGTCGCCTCGGCGCAGTAGTGGAAGCCTTCGACATCCGGCCCGAAGTTAAAGAACAAGTGCAAAGCTTGGGCGCTAAGTTCATTGATGTTGAACTCAAGGAAGAAACAGTCGCCGCTGGCGGCTACGCTAAGGAACTTTCCGAAGCCTCCAAGCAATACACCCGCGAAGTGCTCACGCAGCACGTCGGCGCATCAGATGCAGTAATTACTACCGCTCAAGTTCCAGGCCGGAAAGCGCCCGTGCTTGTTACCAGAGAAATGGTAGCTCAAATGAAGCCGGGATCGGTAGTTGTTGACCTAGCTGCTGAGCAAGGTGGAAACTGCGAATGCACCGAACCTGGAAAAGATGTGTTGTGGAATGGTGTCACTGTGATCGGCCCGATTAATTTGCCATCTTCGATGCCGGTACACGCCAGCGAAACCTACTCGAAAAACATTTCATCTTTACTTCAGTTGATGGTGAAAGATAAGGCCCTCAATTTGAATTTTGAAGACGATATCATTGCTGGAGCTTGCGTCGCTCACTCTGGCGAAATCCGCAATCAGCGGGTACGCGAAGCTTTAGGCATCAACGCTCAACAGTTAACAGTTAACAGTTAACAGTTAACAGTTACCGATTACCAATTACCAATTACCAAAATTTATGGCATCAGGATTGATTGCAGGTTTAGTAGTGTTTGTTTTAGCGTCTTTCGTGGGCTTTGAAGTAATTAACAAAGTTCCACCAACGCTGCACACACCCTTAATGTCTGGTTCTAATGCGATTTCTGGGATCGCGGTTTTGGGTGCGATTTTGATTTCTGGTCAGGGAAATGTTAGCGTCACGTCAATTTTAGGGACGATCGCGATCGCTTTGGCGACAATTAACGTCGTCGGCGGCTTCTTAGTGACAGATCGGATGTTGCAAATGTTCAAGAAAAAAGAAGTGAAAGCTTAAGACTTTCCACCCTTTGGAAATGGGATTCTTTGTTAACTTCACGATTTCTACTTTCTTTGAGGACTTATGAGCGATTTTCTGCCTAGTGGCATTCAGTTAAGCTATTTAGTAGCTGCGTCATTATTCATCATTGGTTTGAAACAATTGGGATCGCCAGCAACGGCGCGTCAAGGTAATGTTTTAGCTGCGATTGGGATGGCGATCGCGATCGTTGGTACATTGCTGGAACGTCAAGTTGTCAGCTACGAACTAATTGTCGTCGGTATCATCGCTGGTTCCATTTTGGGAACAATCATGGCGAAAACTGTGGCAATGACAGATATGCCGCAGATGGTAGGTTTGCTCAATGGCTTTGGTGGTGCGGCTTCTGCCTTAGTTGCCGTCGGCGAATTTTGGCGCTACCTCAGCATCCCAGAATCACCGACACCTGATACTACGATCACGATCGTTTTAGGCGTGTTGATTGGCGGGATCACCTTTACTGGCAGCTTATTGGCTTTTGGTAAATTGCAAGAATTGCTTCCCGGTGCGCCGATTACCTTTCCCTTTCAGCAACCGATAAATGCTGGATTAGCGATCGCGCTGTTAGTCGGTAGCGCTTATTTAGTCTTCGATCCCGAAAATTTCCCTCTCTTCCTGGCTTTAGTTGCAATTTCTAACATCCTGGGCGTGATGTTTGTGTTGCCAATTGGCGGCGGCGATATGCCTGTAGTGATCTCGCTGCTGAACTCCTATTCGGGGATCGCTGCGAGTGTAGCTGGGTTCATTTTGATGAACAATATGCTAATCATTGCGGGCGCACTGGTAGGCGCTTCTGGGATCATCCTCACACAGATTATGTGTAAGGCGATGAACCGTTCTCTAGCAAGCGTTTTGTTTAGTGCCTTTGGTAGTAGCGGTGGCGGGGCGACGACTGCTGCTGCTGGTGGTGCGATCGACAAGACTATTCGCAGCATAGACATGGAAGAAAGCGCGATGATGTTAGGCTATGCGCGATCGGTCGTGATCATTCCTGGTTATGGGATGGCCGTAGCCCAAGCACAGCACGCTGTCCGCGAATTGGCAGATCAATTGGAAGGCCTCGGCGTTGATGTCAAATATGCGATTCACCCAGTAGCCGGACGGATGCCGGGACACATGAACGTACTATTAGCAGAAGCGAACGTGCCTTATCCGCAATTGTACGATATGGATGACATCAATCCTTTGTTTGATGAGACTGATGTAGCTCTAGTAATTGGGGCAAATGATGTGGTAAATCCAGCGGCCCGTCACGATACAGCTAGTCCGATTTATGGAATGCCAATTCTAGAAGTAGAAAGGGCGAAGCATACAATCGTAATTAAGCGCGGGATGAATGCTGGTTTTTCTGGTGTAGATAATGAGCTTTTCTACAAGGATAAAACGATGATGCTGTTTGGTGGCGCTAAGGATGTGGTTGCCAAGTTGGTATCTGAAGTGAAGCAGTTGTAAGTAATTTTTTACTTCAGATTAACTAAACATCACAGAGTAGGGAAACGGCAATGCCGTTTCCCTACACTTTTCTGAGACGAGTTCTTTCAGCATCAATTATAGCAACCGCCAAGGCGGTTAGGGGCTAGGGGCTAGGGGCTAGGGGCTAGGGAAAGAAGGGAAAGAAGGGGAAGGTTTAAATGTTATTAGAGGTGTCTATTGCTCCTGCTTGATAAAACTTTGTACTATCGCCTCAGCTTCAGCGGGAATCTCTGTAACTAACCGCACTGGAATTGCAGATGTAGAGGCAAATTGTGCATATTCTGGTGTTAGAAATATTGCATATTTCTCAGCATCGGGAGTGAGTTGAGCGGCCATCGCCAAAGTAATAGCTTTGATGTAGTTGCGAACGCTAACGGCGCGAACCCCGACAACTTCATCCCCTGTCACCGCTGTACTCGGTTTGTCTGCCTGATCTAAAGTCGCGCTGGGATCTTTTACGCTCAAATGCGTACCACCAACAAAACCGACTAGCCATTTAGGGGAGGGGATTGTGGAAAATCCTGCGATTTGTTCGGATAAGGCGGGAGTGGTTTTGTCGGCGGAACCGGCAACTACGAGGGTGGGAACTGCGATCGCACTCAATCCTGTTTCGCCAAATAGTAAAGATGTGGTAGGATTCATCGCGATCGCTCTTTTAATCCGAGGATCGCGTAGTTGATAGCTATCTTGTGGAAGTCCAGCCGCCGCGCACTGAATGCCTTCTCCTAAGCTGAATGTAATTAATTTGCTCTGACAGCGTTGTTTGAGCCTTGTCAGTTGCATTTGGGCCCCTGCAACTGATAATGCAGTCGCTCCGCCGAAGGAATAACCAACGATCATTGCATTGTCTGTGGCTAATTTTCCTCGCAGGGAACCATCACTTTGATTGAGTTTGGCGAGTTCATCGAGGACAAAACTGATATCTTTGGGTCGATCTATAAATTCTTGTGCTTCTAAAATTAATCCTTTACCTGCGATCGCAGCGTTAGTATGATCCGCATTGCTACCAGGGTGTTCTAAGGCGGCGACTGCATAGCCGTAAGAGGCTAAATGTTCTGCTAAATACTGCAAGTCTGTGCGGATGGAACCCAAGCCGTGAGAAAATACAATTACTGGTTTGTCAGCAGTTGTCGCCGCTGACGAGTAGACATCGAGGGGAATGCGGCGGTTGCGCTGACTATCAAATAAGTCTAATTTAAGTACCTTTACAGAGTTAGGGCCAGCTTGGGTGGGATCGAAGGGTAGTTTGATGTTGGGGTTGGTGGCCGCTAATTGAGGTGCGATCGCAGCCATAAACCGCTGTGTTTGCCAAAAACCTGCATTTAAGTTTTGCATGACTGCAAAAGCGCGATCCAAGTCAACGATCATCCGTTGGCCCGGATAAGCTTCGATAAAGCTGAGTACAGACAAACCCTCTGGCGCTGTCGATCCCAGTACCATCGCGGCTCGTAGCGCTTGTACACCCGCACCGTCGCGGCGAGGCGTGACAGTAGCGAGATCCGCGAGGATACCGGTGCCAATTTGGGTATTTAGCAGGTTGCTAACGGTGACGACGTTGAGTTGAATTTTCGTTTTCAGAGCACCGTAGATTTGGCTGCGCTGTTGAGATGAGAGCAACGCAGCATAGTTTTGCAGACTTTCTGGGAGTTTACCCGTTTCCACAAGCGATCGCAAATCTGCCACTGCGATCGACGACTCAAAAATTCCTTTGCGAATGACTACCGTTTCAGCAGCTTGTACAGGGGTTGCCATCCAGCCCAGGCTGCTGAGGGCGATCGCGCTTGCTATACTTACCGCTGAAGACAGATATCTGAATTTTGGTCGCATAATCATCTTTAACTCGCTCGGACTATATGTAGATATATCACCAATACTGTCAAAAGTTTTCCATGTCGGGTAAACTTCTGTAAATGGAATAAATCTCGGAGAGAAGAAGAAACCCAAAGTGCGATCGCCTAGTTAATCCGATGATATGAGAATTACTTGATTATTTGCAGCAGCCTCGTTGAAGAAACGAACTAGATCGTCCTGAACGTTCATCAAAAACATCCAAGATTCTTCATCCCACTGCTCCTCTTGGGCATAAATTTTTGCATTTCCACTATCAAATCTAGTTCGCAACTCTTCTCTCGAAACTTGATTCAGAGCTAGAGCAATCTCCTTAACTTCATCAGGTGTTAGATAACGAACATAACCATAGCTAGCCTTAAATTTGGTTGGTCTACCGCCCAAGACTACATTACTCAGCGGTGGTTCAGCTTGAGTTTCATCAAAAGCAATCTCACCAGTCAGTAGATAATGAATTGCTTGCCACTCTTTCTCGATGGAGAGTTGCGTTTTAGTCGTGTCTAGATTATCTGCATAAACACTTGCTTTATCTCGATATAATGCTTCTCGCACTTGTGTTGAGATTTGTTGCATCAACTCACGTTCATTCTGAGCTTGAGCCTGCATCAACCGATCTATTTGAGCGGTGGAACTGGAGTCCTCACCGTTAAAAAATTCCTCAGCCAATTTAGGATTGCCTTGGAGTTCAGCAAATTTTTCTGGTGATATGCGTCGATAGTTAACCGTAATTCCCATCGTTCTGAAGCTTAGCACTTAATCTGAAGCTTAGCACTTAATATGTTGCCAACTCATCCAGAATTCCCAAGCGACAACCATGTTGTCATGTATATCACGCAGCTACAAGCCACTCTAAAAATCCAAAACTGGAAAAGGTTTCGCCGCTTCAATCTGAGCCGCTAAAGCAATTAAAGTAGCCTCCGCCCCCGGCCTACCAATAATTTGAATTCCCAGGGGTAAACCATTAGTATCTAAACCCGTAGGAAGTGCGATCGCAGGTTGACCGCTAGCATTAAAAGGCGGACAAGGAGCAATCCAGTGAATAATTTTCTCCAATGTTTCCTCTGGAGTCAAATTTGCCCACTCGCCAACTCGAATTTGTGGGTACATATAAGTCGGCAATACTAGCACGTCAAAGTTATCAAAAAAACCGACAATCCGGCGGGCAATAACTTGCATTTGAGACACAGCTCCCAGATATTCTCCAGCAGAACGAGTTCGATCTAATAGCCAGCGGTTCATCGGTTCTAGTGCTGGGGCGGGAATCCCACTAGCTGCTACGCCTGACTGCCAAATTACACTAAACGGCTCAATTAAACCAGTAAAATCAGGACACCCAGGTTCAATATTATGACCTAATTCTGATAGTAACTTTACCGTATCCATTACTGCTTGCTGACACGATGATGAGACTTCTCCCAGCGGAGCAATTGTCGTCGAAAAAGCAATTCGCAAGTTACTCAATTTTTGGTCAGCAGCCTCTAAAAATGATGATTCTGGGTTTGGCAACCAGTAAGGATCGCCTGTAATATAACCCGACATTACATCCAAAAGTGCCGCCGCATCTCTGACAGTCCGAGCCAAGGGGCCATTGGTAGAAATACCGCTTTGATAATCACCTACAGGCGCGTGAGAAACTCGCCCTCGCGTGGGTTTAATACCCACTAAACCACAACAAAAAGCTGGGCCGCGAATTGAGCCACCACCGTCAGAACCTTGAGCGATCGCACATAACCCCGCCGCTACAGCAGCCGCCGCCCCCCCACTAGACCCTCCAGGGGTATAATCCAAATTCCAGGGGTTGCGTGTCGGTGGAAAACCTTCCGGTTCCGTATAAGGCAAAGATCCCACCTGAGCCGTTGCAGTTTTGCCCAGAATATTAAATCCAGCCCCTTTAATCTTGGTTACAGTGCCATCATCATAGGTAGCGATGTTGTTGAGCAAAGCCGGAACTCCGTAGGTACAGCGGACACCAGCAACAGGATTAAGGTCTTTAATCGAAATCGGCACACCCAAAAAAGGCGGCAAATTTGCGCGATCGCTAGTTCTTGCTAAATGCTCAGTTTGATATCTAGCGAGTGCGATCGCCTCCTCCGTCATCACAGTCACATAACTGCCCACTTGAGAATCCAATCCCCCGATCCTTTCCAAGTAAAGCTCAGCGAGCTCCAGCGGCGACACCTCACCACTGCGGATCAGCCGCGCCTGTTCAAGGGCTGAAGAAAATGCCAAATCTACCGAATTCATTTATTTGCCTACAGAACTAACGCCTGCTACAGAGCAGTCATTGTAACGATAAAAATTATGTAAATTCTAGCTTTTAGCAAAACTTTAACAATTTTGATACTTGCCGATCTAAACACATGGGAATTCTTAAACACACAATTTTTACGATGGTTCCACAAAAAAGTTGATGTTTACTACTTTTTTATAAATCTTAGTAAAATCTATCTTAGGTTGTACAACGATTTTACTGCCATCCTGCTAGAGAAAGAATATTTGATTTCCCGCTCCGGGAGTCAAATCCTCTTGAAATAGATCCGTCTGAATAGCTAAGCTGTTCAGTAAAGCGCACAGCATCCTAATTCAGCGTTACCAGACCTGGATAAATCCTTTACCCAAGCAACCTTTCCCCCTAAACAAGGTAGTGCACTATGACACAATCACAGCGTCCGCCAGCACCCCGTCCTCCAGTTCCCGGCGCTCCCCCACCACCGCCCCCAGGAGGTAGGCCGCCAGTTCCTGGCGTACCCAAAGCAGCAGCACCACCGCCGCCACCACCTGCTGCACCAGCCGCTCCACCTCCAGCCGCTGCACCCCCAAGTTCTTCAGGCCCAGGCCCAGCCGCCGGCAACGTCACCTTGAAGGAGCTGATTCAGCGAGCTAAAGATGAGGGCATTTCTGACCTTCACTTGGGAGTAAATGAACTTCCTCGCTTCCGCAAACGCGGCGACATTACCGATGCAGGTTATCCCGTAACCGATTTAGACACTTTTATGAGTTGGCTGCGGGAGTGCATGACAGACGAGGAAATTGCCTACTTCCAGAAAAACTTAGACTTTGACGGCGCTTTTGACTTTGGCTTTACTCGGATTCGGATCAGCGCCTTTGACTCCTTAGCTGGCCCAGCAATGGTATTGCGTCTAATTCCTGCGGAAATTTTGACAATGGAGCAATTGAGGCTACCGGAGGTCTGTAGGAAAATATGCGGTTATCACAAAGGCCTAATTTTGGTGACAGGGCCGACGGGTTCTGGAAAATCCACCACAATGGCCGCGATGATTGACTATATTAACAAGAACAACTCCCACCACATCATCACCATTGAAGACCCCGTAGAATTTGTACATACCAGTCGCAAATCTTTGATCAAGCACCGGGAAGTCGGCCGGCACACCCTGAAGTTTGTTAACGCTCTCAAAGGAGCTCTGCGGCAAGACCCGGACATGATGCTAGTGGGAGAAATTCGGGACAGAGAGACGGTGGAAATCGCTCTCAAAGCGGCCCAGACGGGTCACTTAGTAGCAGGGACGCTGCACACGAACAGCGCGATCAAAACCCTGACCCGGGTGCTGGATATGTTCTCCTCTGAAGAACAGCCCGCTATGCGGGTTTCAATCGCTGAGTCCTTGGTGGCAATTATTGCTCAATTGCTATGTAAAACTACAGATGGTAAGCGGGCTGCTTTCCATGACATTCTAATCAATACTGATGTGGTTAAGGAATACATTCTGAAGGGGCAGAATGAGGAAATTAACCAAATCATGATTAAGGATACTTATGAGGGGATGACAACAATGAACAAGTCTCTTTATGGACTTTATCAAGAAGGTCGAATTACTGAAGAGATTTGTATCGAGCAGTCGCCATCTCCGAACGAAATGGCTCAAATGCTCCGAGGTCGAGTTTAATCGCAAATAAAGATGTTAACGGTTAACGGTTAACGGTTAACGGTTAACGGTTAACGGTTAACGGTTAACGGTTAACGGTTAACTATTAACTATTTCTTTGGTATTTTTCTTTGAATTCCGATCGCCCAGCCTTACCGCAACTTTTTAAAGGCATCGCACTTTTTACACCTGGGGGAGATTTAATCTACTGTATCGACCCCAGCAAAAAAAGTCGATGGCATTTGCATTTATGTGCAGCTTTACAGGAAATGCTGGGTTTGTCAGAACCTCCTCATTTTCTCGTCCCTTGTTACACAGCAACTATTGACCTATGGCTCGATCCCCAGACTCAGCAAGTGCGAATTTCGGCTGAAGCTTATCCCCCAGTTTTGCGACACCAAACTTTACTTAATGCGCTGTTTGAGACTGGAGATTTAGTTTGGCACGTCCGGGTTGAGGAATTGTGCAATCCGATGGTGATCGCTACTTATTACAACCAATTTCCTGAACTTTGGGAAAACCATGAGTTAATTGTACAGTTTCCGAGTGGTGACTCTCAGAATGAAGGTGAGGCGGGGAGCTTGTTGGCGTTACGGCGGCGGAGTGGGGGAGTTGCGCGATCGCTTTATGCAGATGCAGAACCTATCCCACCATCGGAAACTCAAGGATATGTCTTACGCTTGTTTGTTTCTGGTAATAACGCCGCTACTGAGCGCACTCTTAACACTTTGCACCAGGTTTTAGATCAAACTCTTGGTCAACCCTATACTTTGAAGGTGATTGATGTTTTTAAGCACCCCGATCGAGCAGAAGCGGATCAAGTTTCTGCTACGCCTACTTTGATTAAAGTGTGGCCGCACCCGGTGCGACGGATTGTGGGAGAGTTAGGTGATGTTGATACAATTTTGCGCCTACTTGCTGTTTCGGAGTTGTAGTATCAAATCCGTTAGCATTGGTTGAAATTATGAAGATGTTATAGGATTTTTACTCACTTTTGATATTACTGGCTATTTGCAAATATTGCGATCGCTATCCTTGAGATTAACATTATTTGTGAGATAATCTTGGAGGCGATCGCACCCTCGCCGCAACAAATCATCTAAATCTAAACTATACAAACTAATAGTTCGATCGTAGCTACCGCTAATTAAGACTTTTCCATCAGGACTAAAACCAACGCTTTTAACTTGTCCCTGATGGCCAATTAGAGTTTTAATCAGCGTACCATCTGTAGCATTCCACAACTTAATAGTATTATCAGCACTTCCCGAAGCTAGAATCTTTCCATCATGACTAAAACTAACACTTACTACTGCATTTTGATGTCCCGTTAAAGTCCGAATTTCCTTACTAGAATCAGCATTCCAAAGTTTAATAGTATTGTCAGCACTTGCAGAAGCTAAAATTTTGCTGTTAGGATGCCAAGCTACCGCCTGCACCGCCTGAGAATGTCCCTCTAAAGTTTTAGCTAAAGTGCCGTCAGAGTTAAACAATTTAACTGTTTTATCGTTGCTACCAGAAGCTAAAAACTTGCCATCAAAACTGAAAGCTAAACTTGTAACTCCATCGCTATGTTCAGCAATATTTTTTAGCATTTTTCCATCAGCTATATTCCACAATTTAATTGTCTTATCATCGCTGCCAGAAGCTAAAATATTACCGTTTGGACTAAAGGCTACACTTGTCACGCCTTCGTTATGTGCTGCTAAATTTTTAAGCTGTGTTCCATCTGCTGCATTCCAAAGTGTCACTGTTTTGTCATAGCTGCCAGTAGCTAAAATCTTACCATCAGGACTAAAGCTAATAGATGAAACCTTATTACTACTATATAAATTGATGGTTTTTAAAAGAATTTTATCCGCAGTGTGCCATAATTTTACCTGTCCGTCAGCACTAGCTGAGGCAAAAGTTTTACCATCAGGATTGAAACTTACACTCTCAATAAAACTGTCATGTCGCAGTGGAATATCGCCATCTAAACGCCAGATTTTCACAGTTTTATCAGCGCTAGCTGTTGCTAAATTCTTCCCATCTGGACTAAAATTAACACTCGTAACCTGATCGCCATGTCCCTTAAATTGATTAAGCAAAATTGCATCTGCACCGCCTGGTTCTAAACTCCAAACTCTGGCTGTATAGTCATCATTGCCAGAAGCCAACATCTTACCATCGGCACTAAAACTAACACTAATTGCTCCTTTTTCTTGTTCTGCAAAATTAGCAAGTATTGTGCAATCACTTTTCCAAAGCTTTACTGTTTTATCCAGACTTGCCGTTGCAATCATTTTACCATCTGGACTAAAGCTGACATCCATAATATAATCAATATGTCCTTTACAAATCTTGGATTTATTGCTATTAATGCTCCATAATCTCAAGGTTTTATCTTCACTTACTGATGCTATATTTTTGCTGTCTGAACTCCAACTAATGCGCGTTACCCTTTCAGTATGACCTGTCAAAGTTTTGATTAAGCTACCGTCTAGGTTCCAAAGTTTTATAGTTTTGTCATCGCTGGCAGTTGCTAACATTTTACCATCGGGACTAAAACTGATGCTGTTTACTTTTTCACTATGTCCGGTGAAACTTTTAATAAGGTTGCCGTCAATATTCCAAAGCTTAACTGTGCCATCGGAACTTGCAGAAGCTAACAGCTTGCCATCGGGACTAAAACTGAGATCGTTTATACTTCTTTCATTGTCTGTTAAAGTTTGGAGAAGACGACCATCAGCAGTCCAAAGTTTTATGGTTTTGTCAGAACTTGCAGTTGCTAATATTTTCCCATCTGGACTATATTTTACCGCTTGCACGCGATCGCCATGTCCTTCTAATCGATTATTTTCCTTCCCATTATCAATAGCTTGCTGTAAACTGCCGACAGTTTCTACAGCCACATCGCCGCTGACATTCATGGCTGTTTTTAATTGCTTACCCGCTTTTATTCCAGCTAAAAGTGCATCAATCTGTTGATTAGAAAGTAACTGAGATTCAGACAAAGAAGCTAAAGCATCGATCTGATTTTCTATCGCACGGTTGCGCTGAATTAAGGCAATAATTGCAGCTAAACTGACAACCGTTACAAATGTGCCGACAGCAGCAATAACGCGCAAACGGTTATTTCGCCTGCGTTGAATGCTACGTTTAATAAATTCTGATTCGTATTGATTGAGCCAATTATCATCAGATATTAATACCTGTTCTAGCAAGTCAAGACGCGGATTGTTATCCCAAAGAAACCCAACTTGTTTATTATTAATCCACTCCTTGGCGACAGGAGTTAATAAGCGTTGTAACGTCAAAGTTTCCTGTTCCTGATTTTTCCACCGTTGCAACTTATCCCAGCCGCGCGCGATCGCATCGTGAGCAGGCTCAACATAAGCCTCACCACCAGTTTCCTGTCCTCCAACGAGCAACCGCGCTTCCGAAAAGCGCCGAATTACCTCACTTACTCGCTGATTCTCACTTAAATTTGTATAAACCAACTCCGATCGCGCCACCCGCCGCCGCGCCAATTCCCCACCTTCAACTGCCACCATCCGAAGCATTACGCGCCTTACTGTGTCGTGATAAGCGCTGTCAAGTTGCACCAGTTGATCATATTCGGCGGTCGCTCTTTGTGTGAGAGAACCCGCAACGCCGCCCAATTGTTTGTAATCGTTCTCACTTAATGCCCGATTATTGCGCCGACTTTCTAAATACTTTAGATAAAGCTCACTTAATGTAAATGAAAGCAGCGGTAAAGCTCCCGGCATCTGCACGACTTCGTTAATCAATTGGTCTGTGAGACTGGATGGCTCAAAGTATAATACTCTTTCGGAGGCTGGGCCCTCGATCGCTTGCCGTAACTCGTCTTGAGTCATCGGCGGTACGACAAAGCGAGCGTCTATCCAGTAAGCTTTGAGAGCAGAATCAAGGAATTGAGCTTCAAAATCTAGCCTAACAGTAAGTATAAGCCGTAGTGATTCTGGATGCGCTGCGATCGCGCTTTCAAGTTGCGCCAAAAATAGCGATCGCTCCTCTTCATCAGACATTGTTACCAATTCCTCAAATTGGTCAACCACTAGCAGCAACTTTTTCTGAGGATTAGCGCTACTCCAAATAGTAACTAGATCGGCAAATTTACCAACATTTTGCCGCAATTCTTCAGTCAATTTCTGAATCCGTAGAATATCATTTCTCTGCTTTTTCCGATCTGTACCTTGGCGGTTAGATATATTTTCATCTATCAACAAAAGTGTTCTAGCCAGCGAGGTTAAAGGAGATTCACCTGGTCGTAAAGGCCCGATAACTGTAACAACGGATGAATTGTCAATTTCTCCCTCACCTTCATCTGCGGTTATTGCCCTGCTTTTCGCTTTTACCGTTGAATTTCCGTTTCGCCAGCGAGGTATTAATCCCGCTTTAACCAAACTAGATTTACCCGTTCCTGACGCGCCTAAAACCACAGTTAAGGGATGTTGTTCGACAAAATTATACAACTTTTCGATTAACTTTTCCCTTCCAAAAAACAGATTGCTGTGTTCTTCATCAAAAGATTCTAAACCGCGATAGGGATTATTTTGTCGATTGAGTTCTGGTGCTGGTGGTAAGTTAAGTTCGTGACCGGGAACTAAGAAGATAAATTCGCCTTTATCGTGTTTTGCTAACGGCCACATTCCAGGAGTTTGGCGGTGGCGCTGTTCTGCTGAGTCGGGTTCGACGCGATCGCGCACGTATAAAAAAAGTTCAGTAGCAGTGATCACCCCATCACCACTAGGTTGACCGTCTTTCGGCGGCGGGAACAAGTCGGCGCGGCCTCTGAGCCCGTCAAATAAAGCTTCTGCGAAAGGGGAATGGTTGCCACTGATGCCGCGATCGTCTTTTAATGATAGCGAATCGAGGGCTTTTTGGTCGTGGGATGCGGAGGTGATCGCAACCCATGCGGGGTCTTTGATGAAGCGATCGTACCTTTCTTGGTGGATGACTTCGGGGTAGGCGAGGAGATCGCGGGTGGCGGCCCAGCGGAAGGCCCCGGCGAAGCAGCAGTCAAGGATGGCGAGGAGGTGGCGACAGGGGAGGGATGCGATCGCATCGTGTACCTGCTGCATCGGCACAAAAGTGCTGCTATCACCGGGTTGTGCGTCTTGCGGGATCACGTATCCTGCCGGCCCGTCATCGTTATCAAGGGCGATGCCGTGTCCGGCAAAGTAGAATAGAATGCGATCGTTTTCTCCTACTTCTTGGGGTAGGGTTTCTAATAGTAATATTTGTAGTTTTTCGCGGGTAACTTCTGAATCTAATAATAATTTTACATCATAATTATGATGTTTTTTAAGGATGCGGGCGAGTTCTTTAGCATCGTTAGTAGCAGTTCTCAGGGGAGAAATGCCATTTTTGTAATCGTTGATGCCGATGACGACTGCGAGAGAGCGTTTAAATTCCATTAGTTTTATTTGTGTAGGAATGCTAATTATTGCCTTTGTTCAATAGTTATTTTTTGTTTTGGAAAAGACGCGATCGCTCTCCCTATAGTTTCGATTGACGCACCCTACTGCTGCTAAACTTACTTCGGTGGACGGATTACTCTAATCAATAAACCTCTCAATGTTTCCGCACTAGAAATCGCTTCATTAATGCGTGTAGCTAGTTGCTCCCAGTTGCGGTCGTCTTTGCAGACAATTATACCAGCATGATCTGGTTGCAAAATATGCAGCCTAATGAAATCACGCCAATTGTTAGTCAAAACGGCGCGGTCATTCCTGATAGCAAAGGCTAGCACTTCTTCATCAGGAATTTTTTGGTTAGCATTTCCAGCTTCCTGTACTCTCAGGACATCGTGACCCAAAGCGCGTAGTAATTCTACGACCTGTATTGGGTATTGTTCATCTGCATATATACGCGCCACTTTTCAATCTTCCTCATTTTCTCGGATTGCCGTTTCAATCTCATGAGGATATGCTTCAGCATAAGCCCAAGCATTTGCCAAATCAGCGGCATACAAATTCGGATATGACTCTAGGAGATCGGCTTCGCTGTAACCTAGACGGCGAGCATTTACCAGTCCCCAAATTGTAATTCTAGTCTGTCTGATACACGCATCACCACCACATACGCCAGGAGTTTTTTCAATCCCTTGCCAAGTGTTACTTAAACTTTGGGTTAATATTTGTATGGCTTGGGCTTTCTCGTCTGGGGTTAAAGCCAAAAGTTGCGCTTGCAATTCTTTGAGTGTCATAGTTGCGATTGGTATGCTCAAAAATATTCAACTTAGTCATCCCAGAGTAATTATAACACTCTCTTTATCAGATTATCTCCTCACTCCGACGGACGGTTTACTCTAATCAATAAACCTCTCAATGTTTCTAATGTAGAAATCGCCTCATTAATCCGTGTAGCCTGCCGTTCCCAATTTTGGTCGTTTGTACAGACAATGATACCTGCATGATCGGAGTTTAACCGATGTAGTCGAATAAAATCAGGTCGATTGATTGTCAAAACAGCGCGGTCATTGCTAGTAGCAAAGGCTAGAACTTCATCATCAGGAATTTTTTGGTTAGCCTTCCCCGCTTCCTGAACTCTGAGGACATCATGCCCCAAAGCACGCAGTAATTTTACCACTGGAAATGGGTATTGTTCATCTGCATAAAGACGAGCCACAGGTTATGCCTCTTCTTGTTCTCGAATTGCTGTTTCTATCTCCAAAGAATGTGCATCAGCGTAAGCAAAAGCATTCACCAAATCTGCGGCACTCAAATCGGGATGACCTTCTAAAATATGGGCATCAGACGCACCTTGATGGCGATAGCTGGCTAGCAGCCAAACAGGAATGCGCGTTTGTCTAATACAGGCCTCGCCGCCCATCACGCCGGGAGTCTTTTCAATTCCTTGCCAACTGTTACTTAAACTTTGGGCTAATATTTGTATGGCTTGGGCTTTCTCATCTGGCGTTAATGCCAAAAGTTGTGGTTGCAATTCTTTGAGGGTCATAGTTGCGATTAGTAGGGTTAAAAATATTCGGCTGAGTTATGCTAGAGGTATTATAACACTTTCCTCTCTCTGCTTAAGATGTTCTGCCTCGGTTATCTGTTTCCATTCATTCTGTTCGCGCAGATAATCCAGCCGTGTTTGTTCTTCTAATGACAAATAACGCTGAATAATTTCTAGCAAAGCATATTCTTCTGAATCTAACGCGGTTTCATCTCCTAGTTGATTAGCCTTTAAAGACAAAGATTCGAGGAGTGTAACTGCTTCTGTTAACATTTCCTTGGGCAATTTGTCAATTAATTCAATCGCTCTTTGGTGAATGTCTATTGATGCCGTCATGTTCCACCTCTTTAGTTCAAACTGATATCCTGTCCGGTCTTTTCTTTCTTGTATGGGCGGGGCGGGTTTATGAATATCTGGGCTTTGAAATTAAGGATACTGGCGAACCCGCCCCTACAAGAATCTATATTCTATAAGAACAAATCAATCGGATTTGATCTGACTTAAATTATAACAGTTGTAGAAAACGCGGTCTAAATGCGATCGCGCTCCCGAATCCAAAATTCAAAAGAGTTGACTACTTTTATTCTCCAACTTCGGCGCTTCAGGAACAGGCCGCATTAACAGCATGACATTCATCAGCGCGATCGCACTTAGCAACGTCACAATTACAGCAAAACCCCCAATCAACCAGTGACGCTCAACAGTTATATGTACCAAATCCGGGGCTGCTCTGCTAACATTGTGAGGAACAGCAGCCGCAGACACCGATACAGGTTCAATATTTGCTTTAGCCACAGCAGGAGTCACAACTGGCGGCGCTTCCACAGGTGCAACATCCGATCGCGCTTCCACATCAACAGGCCCAGAAGACACTAAAAGAGGCATTTCAGGAGCATTAGAAAGCGCGATCGCTAAGGCCTCCAACCCCTCAGCAATGCTCAAATAACTGAAATGATCGCAGCCAACCTCCGAAATCTGCGGCTTTCTTCCCAAACCCAACTGCTTCATAGAAGCGACACTGACCGTGATATCATTGGGTTGACCAAACATCGCCATATTCCCAGTCATTCCCCCCGCCTTCTGCATCATGCGCTCGAAGGTACTCGCTTGGCCGTTCCTCTGGGCCAGCGCCGCTGGCTGGATGGACTGATTACCGGCTAACACTGTATAAGGAATATCAGGATCGGGACTCGCCGCCAGCTTCTTCAGGAACTCCGATCCCGGCTGCATTTGAGCTAGAGAGACGCTTGCAGCTTCTACAGTCCCCTTTAGTACCAAATCGCTGAGCCACTTTACCGGAGGCGCGATCGCAGTCACCCCATTGATCGCACTTAGTAACGCCGTTTTCGCCAAACTCTGCACCGTCGCCCAGGGAGAACCGCCATTCGGCGGCCCCAATAGCACTAAGTGCTGCACAACTCGATTGCCCTGTTCTTGTTCAATGAACCACCGCGCCACTAAGCCGCCCATTCCTTGGGCTACGATGTGCAGCACTTTGCCATGATTCGCGCCCAGTCCAGCCAACTCCAAGCGGTGCTTTAACGATCTCGCATTCTCCTCAATGGGAGTGTTTATACTTTCATAATCAAAAGTGAGAACGAGGTCGTAAAGCTCGCTGAGAGGGCGCTCCTCACCGTTTGCTTGTACCGCTACTTGCCCGATGCCAGGAACCATTTTTTGAGTATCGCCGAGAATGCTGTGGGTGAAAAGCAGAATCCGCTGAGCCTTGGCCACCTGCCTTCTCACTTCGTGAATGTCTTTCTCATAAGATACTTTATCGCTTGTGAGAAGAGCGGCGATCGCTAAAATCGGATATTCGTAATCGTAGCCCAATTTTTGCAGGGCGACTTTCTGGAAAAAGATGCGGACAGAACCGCCGAGACTGCGACTTCCCGATGATACCGGATCGGGCAACCGATCTAATTTTATCTCTGTTTGGCCGCGATCGCTCCTTTTCCCCAACCCCGCCGGCACGAAAAATTCCCCATCATAGCCAATCCCAATCAGCGCCTCATTTTCAGCCAATGGCGCATCAATTATCAATTCTAGCGGCTGTTCGGGCGTTACGGCCGCTGCATCTTCCACATTGCTGAGCTCTAACGCACTCAATCCGGGGTCAGTACCGCGACTGGCTGTAAATTGGAAAGACTGGATCAACTCTGGATTATCCCGCAAAATTGGCGGCAAAATCATATTACCTACATCCCGCGTCGCTTGGGGAATCGTCGTTAAACGCGCATTTGCCTTTAAACTGGGATGCGATCGCATTTCTACACCCGCACCCAAGGAAACTGCTTCTCCCGTTTGGGGTATCGGTGTCGTTTCCTGCGGCCGAACAGTGGTAAATGTAATCTGAGATGTCACCCAATCATCCCATACTTCATCCTTCTCTGGTTGAGATAAAAGATCGCGAGTTTGTACGCGGTTCATCAAGCGATTCAGAACGCTTTTTCCTCCCTTTCCCGCAATCTTAATTGCACGAGTTCGAGGCGCATCTAACCTTTCTTGTTCCAGCAATGTTGCATCAAATTCTGCTGTACTGACGATCAATTTTAGGATATCTTTAAACTCAGTAATTCCCTGTTCCCAGAGTTCTTTCGGAACTGTGGCATAAATCGGATTTCCCCCTAAAACAAATACGCATTCTCTTGGTTGCAGCCAAACACCGCCAGAGGCAAAAAATCCCGTTAAAATCGCGTAAGTTTCGGTTAAATCTAATAAGGCACAGTAAAGCGGCTCGTTGCTACGATTGATTAATTTTATCCTAATAGTTGGCTGCTGCCATTTGCCATTTTCATACTTATATTCTAAGCGAATTTGTTGCGCTTCAATTTCGGCTTCACCCTGATAGATTTTCACTTCCACTGCATCGGGGTCAATCCGACTGGAGGCGGGACTAGAAAGTTCAGCGATATTCGTCCAACGGGCGATGTGTTCCAAACGCGCGATCGCTAAATTAGCATTACCTTGGTTATAACCAGAAATTTGAGCCACCAACGGGCGATCGTCTGTGGGCCGAGCAATGATATACTCGCCATTACGAGCAATTAACCGAAATTCAGCTTGAATTGCTGTTTCTACTTCCCCAACATACATCGAAACTTGACCTTCCGGCCCCGCTTGCTGTAACGCTTCTCTTGCTAGTTTTACGCCTGCTTCTTCTCCTTCAATACAAACACCCAAAGGCGGCATCGGTAGGCTAGTAACAACTGCCTTGAAAGTTTTTTCTACATCCAGTGAGTTATCTACAGTTGTACAGGAAATCTTGCTGACTTGGGGCATAACTTCGGTGACATCAGCTTCTGCAAAGGAGTTAGAAAGTTGCTGCAAATCTTCGGGATTACTATCCATTGCAAACAAAGCTAACCGCGTCGTTTCTTCCCCTACTACTGGCGCGATACCGTGTACTGCGCCGCCGTCAATTATCCAGCCGTACTCTTGATGATAACTGACAGTAAAATAAGGAGTGCGTTTTGCGATCGCGCCGCCTAAAAACGGCTGGTCTAAATCTTCTAAATTTGTCGCTTCCAACTGCGGCGACTGAGAGGCAACTTTGCTGCGGACTAAAGCATTAGTACGTTTAAATACATCCCGGTAAGTTAAACTACCATTAGCGCGTTGCAAAGTATCTAAAAGAAAATAGCAAAAAGCGCCGCGATGTTGTCCAGTACCGTAATATTCCTTCGCTTCTTCACAGTCGCGACAAGCTGCTAGTAAAACGTGACGACCGCGTGGTATGCTCCAGCCAGTAGGATTTTGTTCGGGACTGCGAGATGTTGATACTAAGTTACTAATTTCTTCTGAGTTTAAGATAAAACTTTCTATCGGTCGCGATCGCCTATTTGCAGGTGTTCGCCTTACCCCAGTTTCCTGCAATTCCAAATTCCGAGTGCCAGAACCGGAATGGCAGCAATCCATAATAATTGTAATGTGCGGGTCTTTTTTGGCAACCTCAGATATCAGTTTTGCTAATTCTTTATCGGCCAAATCCCACCCACCTTCTTGACGGGAATCCCAACAAACCAGAGATTCGTGGAGGCGGTTAGGTTCTAAGTGCCAAAATTCCGGCGGTGCGGGTTCTTGAGAACCATGTCCGCTGTAATAAAATAGTACAATATCGTTGCGATTAGCTTGGTTGAGGTGTTTGCGGAAACCGTCGATAATTGCTTCGCGGGTAGCTTGTTGATTTTTGAGGGTGAGGAGGTGGAGTTGGTAGTCATCGTCAGAGGTGACACGCGATTGCAGATACTCTTCAAAGGCCGTAATATCGTTAACACAACCTCTCAAAGGTGCGACTGGGGGGAGATACTGGTCAATCCCAACTAGCAGCGCGTAAATGTTGCGAGTCATAGAAAAATTTTAGCGGTAATTGGTAATAAAGCAATTTGCAAGAGCCATTAGCTTCTTGCTGATACCGACACCCCAGTTTCCAGTATTTTATACCGACTATAGAACTTACGCAAAAATATTTGTAACGCCGCCATCCTGGCGGTCAAATAACC
>NZ_JARFTR010000245.1 GCF_029167235.1 Kamptonema sp. UHCC 0994
CTTTACCGCCAGGATGGCGGCGTTACGTAATCCTGGGTAAGTCCTGTATCTTCTAAATTGGTCGCCGACACTGCGGCTGGAGAGGGATCTGAATCACAAACTCTGTCCCTTTTCCAGGTGCAGAAATACATTCCAAACTTCCCCCATGTTTCTCAACTACCAAATGGTGAGAAATAGACAATCCTAAACCAGTTCCTTTACCAATAGGTTTGGTAGTAAAGAAAGGATCGAATAATTGGTTGCGAATCTCATTTGGAATACCTGGCCCGTTGTCAGCAATTGAAATAGCCACCCAATCAGCATCTAAAACAGAAGTAGTAATCCGAATTGTCGGATTTGACAATAGAAAATCATCTATTGGTAATAGTTCATTTTCCTTCCCCTTCCCCTTTTCCTTTCCTATTCCCCATTGCCCATTTGCTTCTTCTAAAGCATCAATAGCATTACTCAGGATATTCATAAAGGCCTGATTTAACTGTCCAGCATAGCACTCCACATTCGGCAGTTTTCCATAGTCTTTGAGAATTACAATCGGAGAATATCCGCTCTGAGGTTTCAGCCGATGCTGCAAAATCAGCAGCGTACTCTCAATTCCCTCGTGAATATCAACTAACTTCATATCCGCTTCATCTAAGCGGGAAAAATTACGGAGCGACAGCACAATTTGTCGAATACGTTCCGAGCCTAACTGCATCGAAGATAAAATTTTGGCAATATCTTTGACCATAAACTTGAGATCGACATCTTCGGCTGCTGCTTGAATTTCCGGGACGGGATCGGGATAATGTTGCTGGTAAAGTTGCAATATGCCTAACATTTCTTTGATGTAATAGTTGATATGGGAAAGATTGCCATAGATGAAGTTAACGGGATTATTAATTTCGTGGGCAATACCAGCGATCATTTGTCCTAGAGAGGACATTTTTTCAGTTTGAATCAGTTGAGTTTGGGTTTGCTGCAACTTACGAAGAGTTTGCTCTAACTGCTGGGCTTGAGTTCTAAATCGAGCTTCCTTTCGTCGCAATGCTTCCTCTACTCGCTGACGCTTAATAATATCCCGCCTTAACAATTCATTTGACTTTGATAGTTCTGCAGTTCTTTCTTCAACTTGTTTTTTTAAGTTATCATGGGCTTGGCGCAAAGCCTCTTCTGCTCTCTGACGTACTAAAATTTCCTGCTGCAATTGCTCGTTGGTTTTCTTTAATTCAGCAGTGCGATCGTCCACTGCTTGCTGCAAAAGTTCGATCACTCCGTACATCTCTGAGGGGTTAAGCACTTGCAGTAAACTTGTCTGAGAAACTATTCCCAGAAGTTCCCCTTTATTTCCAGCTACGACTAAGCGACGCACTCGAAGGCGCTGCATTTCCTGGTGAGCTATCCACAATGAATCTGAGGGAGCAAGACAAAATAAAGGGCTACTCATAACATCAGCAGCTTGTACCTGTGACAAATTCAGTTCTAGGGCATGAAACTGCACAATATCTCGCTCCGTGACAATTCCTACGGGCATTAATAATGGGGAATCGATTATAGGGTATTCAACTTGAGGAGTTGGACATTGATAAGTGGCAATTGGGAATTCTTCTTCTGTCCACATTTCGCCATTTCCCCAATTGAGACCAAATTCGGATGAGGAGTATTTATTGGGGGAAAGAGAAGCAAATATCGATCTCGAATTTTCTCTCTGTGTTGCTCTTGGCGCTAGAACTTGCGTCAGCTCAAAAGGTTTCTCTTTTCGTGGTTTTCTATAGTTTTGATACCGCTTTCTCTCTTCGACAATCACAATACAACTGACTCGATGGCGTGCCATTAGTTGGGCAAGATTGATCACTGAGGCAGTTTTTGGGGCGTAGATAACTTCGGATGTCATTACGTCTGTCACGTAGCGCAAGCTGGTGAGCAAGTTCACTGGTTGCAGTGCTTGTCTAATGCTTTCCGGGGTGACTATGCCCATGAGTAGTCCGCGATCGTCAATAATGGGCAGATGGCGAATCCGGTGTTGGCGCAATATGGATAGGGCCGTAAAAATATCTTGGGAGTCGGATTGCTTGAGGGTAATTACTGAGCGCGTCATTACTTCGGCAATTTTGATTGAGTTTAAGCTGATACCGCTAGCGGTGAGCCTGACTATATCTCGCTCGGTAAAAACACCTAGGATTTCTAACCCTTCCATGACGAGGACGCAGCTAGCTCGTCCTTCGCCGATCGCACTGGGGTCAGCGACGGTATCTAACTGACAAAATTGGTACCAACTAGGCAGTTCGCAACTGCTACGTACTTGGCTCATAAGAGCTAGGACATCGATCAGGTAGGTATCGGGAGCAACTGTCAGGGGATGGCGATCGATGGCTTGCTCCAAAGCTGACGAATAAATAGGCAGGCCGTTAAGGTGCATGGTTATTTCGTTTATTATCAGGATTTGCTTACCAATGGCGGTAAAGGTTTTGTAAGATTTACTGCTATTCTTTATCCAGCTTAATTGATGATTAATTTATCTTAATAAATTGTTACAATTGTGGAATTTATCGATAAATTATGGTTTAGTCTCGATCCCTTGCGCTCCCTTATCAATAAATTGTACACTTAAAACTTAAGAAAATATAGATTTTAAAATACGTAAAATTGTTTGTAACGCCGCCGTCCCGGCGGTATCTTTACCGCCCAGATGGCGGCGTTACAAAAGGTTAAAATTTCAACTCTAAAATCCGATGTCTCAGACACCCTTAAGCCACCGCTTGAATCAGTTACCACTCATTTTGGGAGGGCCAATCTTGCGGCGTACAGAGAATAGGGCGGTTACAGTTTGGCTAGCGCTGAAAGAGGCAAGCGAAGTGACGATCGGGGTTTACGCAACGGTTGACGGAAAGGGGCAAATCCTTGGTAGTTGCGTTTTAGAAGGTGCGCGGTCAGCGGTAAAGTTGGGTAAATATCTCTACGTTGTGGCTGTGACAGCTAAGCCAGTAAATGACTGCCAACTGGAATCGGGACAAGTTTATGCCTATGACTTGAGTTTTAGTTGTTCGCCCCAAATAAGTTTAAACGGGGCCTTGGGAATTGAGGGCCCAGAAACCGGGTTTTTTGGTCAAAATACTTCGTTGGAACCTACAGATTCGCTAAAAAACCAGGTTTCTTTGGTCGGAGTACGTAAGTCTGGCCTTAGCTATTTCGATCATCAATTGCCTACTTTTGCCTTGCCGCCAGAGGATTTAAACCACTTGCGAATTGTACATGGTTCTTGTCGCAAACCTCACGGAGGTGGGTGTGATGCGTTGCCGATATTGGATGATTTGATTCAGGAGTATGCAGGAGAGGCAAATTTTCGACCCCATCAATTGTTTTTCACGGGCGATCAAATTTACGGTGATGATGTGGCAGATCCGTTGTTGTGGGCGGTGACTGAGGCTGGTGATGTACTTTTGGGTTGGGGGGAGAATTTGCCCCTGAATGAGTCTAGTCAGATTCAGGAAAAGCTGTATAAAAAACCGTCGGAGTTAAAACCAGGCGATCGCAGCGATATTGCTAGAGATTTTGCCGGCTTTACGGCGATGCTAGTTAATAAACCGGATAAGGCGAAAAGTCACTTGTTTAGCTTGGGTGAATATTATGCCATGTATTTGTTTGCTTGGTCGCCGATACTTTGGCCTGCGGAGTTTCCCAAGGGTAAGGATATTTACTCAAATGCTAAACAGGCAAAGTTGTGGGATCGGGAAGTTGCGGTAATTGAGGGTTTTAGTCGCGATTTGTGGAGAGTGCGGAGGGCGATCGCGAATATTCCGACTTATACTATCTGTGATGACCATGATGTTAGCGATGATTGGTATCTAAATCGGGAGTGGTGCGATCGCGTACTTAGCAAAGCCTTGGGCCGGCGTACTGTACAGAATGCAATTCTAGCTTATGCCATATTTCAAGCCTGGGGAAATACGCCAGATCGGTTTGAGGAAGGACAACCAGGAGAGAAACTATTAGTAGCAGCTAAAAATTGGTCGGAGTCGGCGGGTAATGACGAATTTGCCTGGGAAGAAGCAGCTAAATATTTAGGAATTCCGCAACTAGAACCGGAAACTGGTTTGCCTAAATTCAAAGTAGATGAAGACGTTTTGGTTTTAGATCGGGATTATGCTGACGGCACACCGATTTTAAATTGGCACTACACAATTAGAAGCTTTAAGCATGAAGTAATTGTACTCGATACTCGCACTTGGCGGGGATATCCCAAGAATCATACAAGTGAACCGCCGATGCTGTTGTGTCATCTAGGGTTTGAGGAACAAATTCAGCAACCTTTGATAGAAAGCGATCGCTTAAATGAAAGCAATGAAGCTAATATCGAACTTACACTGGTAGTGCTACCTACAAATCTAGTAAGTTTGTCAGTTATTGACATGGTACAGCGGTGGGATCTTCAGCAAGGTAAGGTTTTTAATAGCGATGCAGGTGATTCGTGGAACTTTCACGAAGTGGGTTTTACGAAGTTGTTAACCCAATTGTTTAAACGGCGCGATCGGATAGTTATTTTGACAGGAGATATTCACTATGCTGCTGCTGTTCGTCTTAACTATTGGTCTAAACTTGATCCCACTTCAAATAATAAGTCTTTTGTGCTTGCACAACTTACTGCCAGTGCGTTTAAAAATGCTGAGTGGACGACAAATTTTGTCCATACAAAGGCTAAATCTGTGGCTTTAGAACAACCAGAAGACTGGGCCGGCTGGAACTTCCCACCGGAATTGGTGGAAATTGTTGTAACACCAGAAATAGTGAGGGTGTTGGATGTTGAGGTTCCGAAGGAAGGGCCAATATTGCGCCAAGTTCAGGGTACTCGTGGTAGTTTGGAAATAGCTTGGTCAATTGCTATTAAAGATGAAAATTCTCTCCCTGACTGGCGATATCGAATTGAGTGGATTAAACGAGAAAAAGCTGAAGTTGCTTCTTGGATAAAAAGGCAAGAATTGTCAAATCTTAGAGTTAAAAAAAATGAATCTATCTGGTTTAAAAATGTAGAGGATGTAGTATCATTAATTTGGCGAAATCGTTGGCTGCAAGAGGGAGAGCAAATTGTCGGACAGAGCAATTTTGGGTTAGTTTCTTTTCAGTGGCCGCAAGGTAATAATCATCAAATAAAAGCTGTGATTCAAAATATTTATTGGTATCCAGCTTGGGAACCGAATAGTGTTGTTTACAGTAGATATTTTGTATCTTTGGAGTTGGAGGAATTGCCATCATTACGCAGAATAATTTAATTTAGGACTTAATAGCAACCATGTCCGAAGCGAAGGTCACGATAGTGAAGTGAAGCATAAGCCCTTCGGGCAGGCTACGCCAACGCAGGGGTTTGGGATTGCTTCGGGATTGCTTCGTACCCTCAGATTGCTTCGTACCTCGCAACTGCGCTTCGCTTGACGCGCTTCGCTTGGCTCGCAATGACATTATTTATTTTTGTCCAACTACTTATATTATTCCTCTTTTTATCATTCTCATGCTAAAATTGAGTTATGCGATCGCGCAAAATTTCCGCCTGTTTCTCAGCTTCAGCCAAAGCATCTTTCGCACCTTGAACAACTTCATCAGTGGCTTTCTCCACAAACTTTGGATTGTTCAATCGTGCAGAAATAGATTTAGCTTCCGCTTCGACTTTGCCAAGTTTCTTCTCTAATTTAGCGCGTAAAGCTGCAATATCTACCACTCCCGCTAGAGGAATTAGCAATTCCACTGTGCCGATAACACCTGTAATACATCCCCCCTGACCAAATCCTCCCTCACCAAAAGGTCTCATACCGAATCCTGCACTATCCCATGAGACTTCATAGGGACTCCTAGTATCCGAAGCATTTTCTAAACTTTCCACTCTTGCCAAATCCTTAATGTAGACTTTTCCTTTTGAAACAATTTCTTGTTCCTTTTCGTTTTTACTTTTCCAAACCACCGTCACCTGCACACCTGGCTTAATATCAGCATCCGCCCGTAAATTGCGGATTGTACGGATTATCCCGAACAGCAACTCAAACTGCTGTTCTAATTCAGTATCAATCCTAGATTTATCCGCCTCTGGATAAGCTTGCAAAGCCAGACATTCTTCGTCACCTTTTTGAGTCAGAGTATGCCAAATTTCCTCAGTGATATGGGGCATGAAAGGATGTAATATTTTTAAAATCCCTTCCAGTACATAAGCTAAAGTTTGCTGTACAACTTGCTTTGAGGTAGGATCGGCATCGGGTAGCAAGCGAGACTTAACTAACTCAATGTACCAGTCACAAAAATCACCCCAAATAAATTCGTAAAGTCCCTTAGCAGCTTCTCCCAAACCGTAATTCTCGATATAGTTGCGAGTTGCTTCTACAGTTTGATGATAGCGAGAAAGAATCCAGCGATCGCACAATTCTAAACCCCCCATGCCCCCCTTAGTAAGGGGGGTTTCAGGAGAAGCATCCCCCTGGTTTACTAAGAGAGAGTTGAGTAAAAGCCCCCCCTTACCAAGGGGGGGTTGGGGGGGGGTCCCCAATTGTTGCGGTGTCTTTCCTTCTAAACTGATTGTTACAAACCTGGCTGCATTCCACATCTTATTAGTGAAATTACGGGATGCTTCTACGGTTGTTGATTCGTTAGTTTTGCGATTGTAATCCAGGCGAACATCTTGACCTGCACCCGCCGTTTCTCGCATTAAGGCATAACGCAAAGCATCAGTACCATACTTATTAATTAAAATCAGCGGATCGATGCCATTCCCAGCAGACTTTGACTGTTTTTTGCCATTTTCATCTAACATCAAACCGTGAATATACACAGTTTTAAATGGCATTTTACCCGTAAAATGTCCCGCCATCATCGTCATTCTGGCAACCCAGAAAAAGATGATATCAAAACCAGTTGATAACGTAGTATTGGGGTAATATCTTGCTAAATCCGGCGTTTCCTCCGGCCATCCCATAGTAGAAAAAGGCCAAAGTCCCGACGAAAACCAAGTATCCAACACATCTGGGTCTTGTTCTATCTTGACATTTGCCCCGAATTTTGTCTTAGCTTTTTCTTCTGCTTCCGCTTGATTTCTAGCAACCACAAAAGGTGTAGCATCGGTAATTTCTCCGCCAGTTTCGCTGATAGCATACCAAGCAGGAATTTGATGACCCCACCATAATTGCCGCGAGATACACCAATCTTTAATTTTAACTAGCCAATCACGATAAACTTTTGTCCAACGTGCAGGTATAAACTCTGGTTGACTTTCTTTATCCAGAAATTCTAAAGCAGTTTCAGACAGTGGTTGAATCTTGACAAACCACTGAGTTGAAAGGAGGGGTTCAACTGGAACTTTACCGCGTTCGCTATAAGGAACCTTATGCTTATACTCCTCAATTTTTACTAGAAAACCATCAGTTTCTAACTGTTTAATAACATTTCTTCTAGCAGCAAATCTGTCTTGTCCTTGGAACGGGCCTGCATTTTCATTTAAGCTACCGTCTTTATTCATAATATTAATAAACGGCAACCCATGACGTTGACCCATTTCAAAGTCATTAGGATCGTGGGCGGGAGTGACTTTTACGCAACCAGTCCCGAAGGTTGGATCGACTAATTCATCGGCAAAAATAGGGATTTCCCGATTCATAATTGGCAGAGTTAAAGTTTTGCCAATTAAATGTTTGTAGCGGTCATCATTAGGATTAACAGCAACTCCGGTATCACCTAACATTGTTTCTGGTCGAGTTGTCGCTACTTCTACATAGCCGCTACCATCGGTAAGAGGATACCGGAAATGCCATAAATTGCCGTTAACTTCTTTATTTTCTACTTCTAAATCTGATACGGCTGACTGACTAGCAGGACACCAGTTAACTAAATAATTACCGCGATAAATTAGCCCTTCTTCATAGAGTCGAATAAAAGCTTCTAATACTGCCTTTGATAAGCCTTCATCCATTGTGAAGCGTTCCCGCGACCAATCGGCGGACAATCCGAGTCGTCGCAGTTGATTAACAATTGTACCGCCGGATTCCGCTCTCCATTGCCAAGCTTTTTCTAGGAATTTTTCGCGGCCTAAATCGTAGCGAGTTTTGCCTTCAGCTTTGAGTTGATTTTCAAGAATAGTTTGAACTGCGATGCTGGCGTGATCTGTTCCAGGGAGACAGAGGGTATTGTCACCTTTCATGCGGTGATAGCGGATGAGTGCATCAATTAGGGAGTTATTGAAGGCGTGGCCCATGTGGAGGCTGCCAGTGACGTTTGGGGGTGGGATAATGATGCAATAAGGTTCGCCACCTTTTTCGGGGTCAGCTTTAAAAATTTGGTGGTCTTCCCAGTATTTTTGCCATTTAGCTTCGGTGGCAAAGGGATCGTATTGTGGGGGTAGGTTGGGGGTCATTGGTAATTCGTAATTAGTAATTTAGGACTAAAGCCAAGTGTCACGCAGATTGGGATTGATTTTAGGTACGTTGTTGGGCTTCAGCGCATAAGTAAGAAAGAGGGCTAAAGCCCAACTACGTACCAATTACCAATATTTAGCTCCACATTCCTACGCTTTCAGGGTGGCCGTCTGGATACATGGACATAGGAAGCTCGTTGTAAGTTGGCTCTGAATTTCCTTGACCATTTTCTGTAGTTGGATAGCCGTTATTTGCTCCGGGAACGGTTTCTTCTCGATCTCCCAAGTTATAAGAGCTATCTCCTACTTCTAAATCATCGGGTGTAAATTCTAAACGCAGCCTAACTTTTCCTTTTCTCCAGCTTTTGCCGGGACTTAAAAGTTCGCAATCTATACCATCAATAAACAATTCTTCGTCAGATATTTTTGACTGTACAATCGTCATAAATTCACTAACTTTGAACGTGCATTGAAACATTAAAGCGCTGGCGTTGGCAGATAAAACATCGTCGCTATTGAGCAAATTATCTGTATTGTTCATGTTGATTGTCCTTGGTAATTATTTCATTTTGTCAGCGGTTAAGGCCGCGTTTATTGGGCGGTTGAAACCGCGTTTTGTCAAACTAAACCCGCCTGCGCGGGTTTCAACTCTGATTAGAAAAACCAGCCGTAAGAATGGAGGCCCTTTCCTAATAGATTAACTCCTAAATAGCAGACCCAAACTACTAAAAATCCTGTTGCTGCCAAAATTGCGGGTTTTCGTCCTTGCCATCCGCGAGTGATGCGGGCGTGCAAATAGGCGGCAAATACTAACCAAGTAATCAGTGCCCAAGTTTCTTTCGGGTCCCAACTCCAGTAGGAGCCCCAAGCTTCGTTAGCCCATACTGCGCCGGCGATGATGCCAATGGTAAGTAGGGGAAATCCTAAACCAATGATACGATAGCTGATGTTATCGAGTGTTTCTGCTAAATTCAAGCGCTGGGGAGAGAGGAGTTCAGTTGTTGAAACCTGGGATGTTTGGGTAGCAACTAATTCTAGGACAGCGGTTTTGCTGTGACCATTGTTGTTGGAGATTCCAGCGGTTGCAGGGGAAGTAATGAGAGTATCTTCTGTTTGAATTACGAGGTTTTCAGGGCGTTGGAGGCGGCTGTCACCGTTGCGGTTGCTGTTGGTTCCAAAAGAACTACCGGTGAGTATGATGTTTTGGCCGCGAGTGATGACTAGGAATGCGATCGCTAAAAGTGCGCCTACCATTAAAGTTGCATAACTTAGCATCATCACACTAACGTGCATCATCAGCCAGTTTGACTTGAGTGCGGGAACTAGGGGTTCCGCTGATTGCATGGTTTCGGGCAAAGTCAGCGTCGCAAAGGCTGAAATTGCCATTGCTACGGGGGATGTCGCTACTCCGACTAAGCGAGATCCGCTCATATTTTCAGCCAGGATGTGGATGGCTGTAATGCCCCAAACTAAGAAAAATAGGGATTCGTAAAGGTTGCTTAAGGGGAAGTAACCGGCTTCTAGCCAGCGTGCCCCAAGCAAAGCTGCGATCGCAAGATTGGCGATCGCCATTCCCGCAGTCCCCAATGCTGACAAAAAGGGTATTTGTGGAAATGCAGCGCCTCCCCAGTAAATCAGCATGGTGGCGAAGAGAACGGCAAATGAGATATTATCCAGCGAGTTCTGGAGTGCAACCAGATCCATCAAAGAGTTCTCCTATGAAGTTTTAGTGTATCTATACCTAAGCATATCGATCCTACTGGGGAATGGGGCTTTTTGTTGTGGCACTAAGAGATTTTCTGCGATTGTGGGCTTTTTAGGGAATTATCCTAACAACATACTCAGCCTAGTTGCGATCGCTTAGCCCACTTTTTAGCCCAAGTCGGAAATGCAGGTAATGAGGGGGCGAAGGTTCGGCTATTCTTTAGAATGGGCAGAGAAATTTTGCGATCGCGCAGTTTTAGGGAAGATGATAAAATGGTGATTTACATCTTCCCTGAAAGTGTTATTTCAATATTTGTGTAGGTTCTTAACAGATAGTGTTGAAATGGTAAGCATTAAAAGATTAAGAAATATGGAACAATTAGCAGTCTTTCCTAAGAATTGTGATTCAATGAAATAGTATTTACTATGCTTGGCTAAAATCGTTGAAAATTATGGAGTTTGAATTTGACGAAAACAAAAGTAAAATAAATCAAGAAAAGCATGGAGTAGATTTTGTCGAGGCTCAACAGTTGTGGATAGATCCCAACAGGATCGAACTTTTGGCAAAAACCGAAGATGAGCCGAGATTTATGCTCATCGGCAAAATTGGTGATAAACATTGGTCTGCCATTATTACCTATCGCCAGACTAAAATAAGACTCATTTCAGTTAGACGTTCTCGCACCAATGAGGTAAATTTATATGAAAGCTAAAGAATTAGATGAAAGGTTTGATAACAATGAAAACGTCCTTGAGTATTTCGATCTAACTAATATTAGACGACCAGGATGGGAAAATCAGGAATTAAATATAGAGTTTCCCAAATGGATGATACAAGCAATTGAACGGGAAGCTCGGCGATTAGGAGTCAATAGTGAATCTTTGATTAAGGTATGGATAGGGGAACGGTTAGAAAAACACCTAGCGGTAGATGAACAGATGATCTTAAAGTAAGAAGAATCTGTGAGTTAGGAAAAAGAAGTTTTAACAACTTGCTTTTCCTCTAACTTTTCTTCTATTTTATCAGATTGAGAACGGTAGTTCAAAAATTCTTCAAGTAACTCAAAGAACATTTGAAAAGCATGGGTTTCGTCACTAGAATAGAGGAGGATAATTTTTGCCCAGGAAGCGGAGGTACTCAGGCGAAATCTTTTCTGTAGCCAAGGCTGAAATTCATGGAATTCTCGTTCTTCATCGCTTAAGGCTAGTCCCATGTCCTGGCAGGCGCGTCTGTAACCGCAGAGGAAGATAAATAGGTCAGAGACAGAGGGATAACCGATATAGAGTCCTGGTTTTTCTTTGATTTTTTGTAGGCGTTGGTAAAAGGAAATCATGGTGATTTTTCCTTGACATGATAGGTTAGTTAAAAAGTTTCTATCTCTTCGATAGTGAATTGACCAATGGCACAGTAGAAGTCTTCGATCCAATCTTCTCTGGATAGTCCTGTGGTTGATAGATTATCAAAGATTTTACCTCTGACTTCTATACCATAGTGTACACCATTCTGGCTAATTGTATTGCGACCTCCATCCCATCGTTCGCTGAGGATAAAATCTGCTTTATCTAAGGGGCTAATTTTTAGATGGATGCCATTAATTCGGTTAGCTTTTAACCATTGTTTGATGGCCTCGGCACATTCAGCGTATTCAAGAACTTTAAACTGTTGTATTATTTGGGCTATTTGTTGATAAATTTCTTCGTTGTTTGATGGGATTGCCATAAGCTATTCAATAATTTTGCTCGATTTTCCGCGTATTGATTTGTTGTTCTTTGTCGCGCAAAAACTCAGCAAAATCTCGAACTTCCGCTAATTTTACCTCTGGGAGTTCATCTAAAATGCTCTGCAAATGCGCTTGCAATCCTACTGTCTCGCTCGCAGGTTTATAGAGTTGCAATTGGTGGGGATAAATGGTTTCAACACCTATCGTTTCTACAAAAGATTTTGGTTCTTCTGGGGTGGCGGGTACGAAATTTTCCTGTGCGTCATATTTCACCCAATCCCCAAATAATTCTACCATGTAGGCTTCGCCATTTTTAAAGACTTCAACAATTGCTCCTACTGTTCCTATTGGGGCTGTTCCTCCATCGGTGAGGGGGATTTCTTCTGTAATTTTTACTGAATCAAACATTTGAAAACGCATCTTTATAACCCTCCTAATCTATCGGGAACTGCTGTGACAAATCGAGCGATATCTTCATTAAATAGGATAATCCAAATGGTGCGAATTCGTCGGGATATGCCATTGGGGCCGATGATGCGGAGGTAAGCGCGGTAGCGATCGCCATATTCGTTAGTATCTTGGGGTTGCAGCATCTCCACTGATACGGCTGCTAAAATAGCCTCTTGTATGGCTTCTGGGGACTCGAAACCCAATTCTGAACGCCAGAAATTTTGTTTGTCGCCTCCTTCTCCGGGTTTACTGGCGCGGTTGAAGAGGTATTGCGCTTTACTGAGGGGAATTTCTAGGCGACTCGCTAGGGTCATAAATTCTATACTTAATGGGGAAATCCGGGATTTTGTGGCTACCTATACACTTAAAAATCTGCTTGTTGAAAGTTGAGTAATGAGATTATTATATTTAATAAATGATTAACGATCAGGAATTTCTACATGGTGCAGCGTTCTTAAGGCTAATCAACGATGGAGATAAAATTACCATCACCCATGCCTCTGCAATACATCAGTCAATATACTTGGTTGAAAGCGATCGCAGTAAGTCAGCTATTCTCTTCAAGGTTTCTAAGAAAGCTACTTCTGCATGGTCTTTCACCTTGAGCGCTCAGGAAAAATCTGCTCTAGCTACTCTGTATGACAAGTATCCTGACTTTTCGGCATTTATAGCGCTAGTCTGTCACAAAGACGGTATCTGCTGTATAGCTGAAGAGCGATTTTGGAGTATAGTTGATAAAAATGCAGATATTAGTGTTCAACACATATCCGTGTCTAGGCCACCTAACGGAAGTTATCATGTAAGTGGCCCAGGCCGGCAGCAGATGAATCAGACTGTACCTCAGAATGATTGGCCTCGCGTAGTTTTGTAAAATAAAGAAAACGCCATGACTAATATTTCTATTAAAACTGATGGATATTGTATCAACAAGTTTCTTGACAGGATTAAGAGCAAACTTGGAAACACAGAAGCAGAGCAGTTAAAGCAAGCTGCTGTTGAAATTGTTCAAAATTGCGTTGATGTTTACTCAACAACATTTGGCTCTGGTGATGTTGGTGCTACAGGAACAGGTATTGTTAGCAATCATCATAAAGGCAAAATACCTAATGGTACTACTGGACTAATCTATGGCAAAGTCCAAAGCGGTAAAACGAATACTACCATTGCTACGCTGGCACTTGCTGAAGCTAATAAATTTCGTTGCTTCATTGTATTAACATCTGATAATACATGGCTAGGTAAACAAACAGCAGATCGTTTCGCTAATCAGATCAAAGGTGGCCCTGTTGTTTTTAATTGGGAACAATGGAGAAATGATCCCCTAGAATTTGCTAATCAACTGCACGACTATATCAATGATACTGGTGTTGTCTTAGTATCTACGAAAAATGTGCGTCACCTTGAGAACTTGCTTAAGGTTCTCAAGTCGGCTAAAGCCAGTGGTGTACCCACTCTGATCTTCGATGATGAGGCTGACAATGCTAGTCTAAATACCAACGAAGCCAAGCAAGCTAAGAAGGAAAAAAATACGGTTCCTGATAGTAAGATTTTTGAAATTATAGCCAAGATTAGGCAAGAAGTTGCTAATCACATATATTTACAAATTACAGCTACTCCTCAAAGCTTGTTGCTGCAAAATCTAGATCACCCTTGTAAACCCGCCTTCTGTGTACTCTCTAAACCAGGCAATACTTATATAGGAGGAGACATTTTTTTTGAAGCAAATAGCCAACATTGCTGTACGGTGAAAGCCGAAGAGCTGGATCAGTTAAAAAAACAGGGAGGAAAAATCAACCCTGGAGATAATTGGGATATGCCGCCAAAGCTTAAATTAGCTTTGTGCTGTTTTTTCGTGGGTTCAATATACAAAATGAAATCAGCAACAGATATAGATGCTAAGTATTCTTTTCTAGCTCATATTGACCACAAGCGGATTACTCACAGCACGTTGGAAAAGGTTATTCGCAGCTTTGTTGTAGAGCTTGACAAGGCTCTGCGATCTAAATCATCTGTTACAAAGCGAGAGAATGCGATCGAGTGGCTAAGTGATGCTCATGCGGAGTTAAGCAAAACAGCTTCTAACTTACCACCTCTCAATGACCTTGTTGTGGAGCTAGAGTATCAGTTACGAAATACTAGACCAAAAGTTATTGATGCCACCAATCCAGATAAGGAACCAAAATACAGCCCAGGTATAAACATTCTAATTGGAGGAAACCGCTTGGGGCGTGGTGTAACTATTGAAGGATTGATGATTACTTATTACGGGCGTGATGCCAAGCAAAAGACGATGGACACAGTTCATCAGCACGCACGAATGTTTGGTTATCGACAGGAATTGTTAGATGTTACTCGCCTCTTTTTACCGGAAAACATTTTAGAGGATTTCCGCGCTATCCATGAGTCAGATGAGGGTATGCGTCAAGTAATTGATGAGGACACTGGCAAAATTAAGCTTACGCCAGTGTGGGTTGGTCGAAAACTTAAACCAACCCGTGCAAATGTGCTTAATCCAGCAGCTATTGGTGCATTTACCCCAGGATCTTCTATTTACCCCCGCGATCCACTGTGGAAAGCTTCTGAAGTTAAGAAACACACAGAAGCACTTGATAAACTTCTGTCTAAATTTATGATAGATGATGAATACTATGAAGTAGACATCGACTATTTAATCGAGATTATTTCAGAAATGCCGAGCCGTTTCTGTTTGGGGTATCCCTGGGAAGATGAGCGAGTCAAACAGGCACTTCAAGCAATGAAAGCAGCAGGTATCCATAAGGGTATTCTCAACGTTCGTCGAGGTAAAAAGGGTGATGGGTTGGACTTAAAAAACCAAACTACTCGACCTTGGCAGGATTATTTTTCACCAAGTGAGTGGCGAAGTAAGCCCAGAAAAAAATACCCTGATGTGCCTGTACTCATTGTTATGTACGAAAAAGGTAAAAAACAAGATAGGTGGGATAATCAACCTCTCTATTTGCCAACACTGATTCTGCCTAACAGTAAATTTGTCTTCATGTTCAACTACTCAGAGGAACCAGAAGAATTAGAAGGTCAGCAAGAAGATGAAGTAGAATGGTATGATTCATAGAAGATAGACTTATGTTTGAATATAAAGTGGATTATCGTTAAATTCTGTCGTGACACAATCATTTTCAAATAATGCTCCCATTCCTTGCTTTTCCAATCAGTCTCCTGGGACTCTAAATGATGAACTTCGGTCAGCAGAAGATTTAGGCATCAGACCAATTAAAGTGGGAGAAGCAGGATTTGACGATATAATTAATGAAGGGACTGTCAAATGGGCAGTAACAACAAAACTAGAACTCCTTGTAATTCCCAAATTTTTAGATGTTAGCAATGAAATCTACCATACGGTTATAACTCTCGGTGAGCCTGTTTTGGCTGCGGGAGAAGCTGAGATTGTTGGCAGCAACGGTTTATATATTTTGCTAACTATCAGCAATCATAGCGGGCATTTTAGACCTAATTCAGAAAGCTTAGAACTAGGAATTACAGCCTTTAGGCAGCAAGGAGTTGACACAAGTAATGCTGATATAAAATATGTGGAGTAAATAATTATGACTCAATCTCCTACGACAATATCAATTGATAACATTGTCGAACAAGATGCCGAATCTGTACTGATTTGGATAAAAAATATATTTTCAGACCAAGCCACCAAACCACAAGAATTTAACTGGCTATTATTAGCCGATGTTTCCTCTGCTAAGGCTCGAAAAGGTCAAAATGGTTCAGGTTTGTGCGATCGCAAATGGGCAGAAGTAGCAACTACAATTTACGATTATCTAGCCAATGAAGCTGAACACAAAAAAATAGGAAGTGGCGAGTCTTTTACAATTTCCTCAATGATGCTACGGGCTGGCGCGATCGCAAAAGTTGGAGTAATTTCCGATCATCCTGTTCTCGATGTTAACTTAATTTTACAATGGTTTTGGGATAACATCAAAGAGTCACGGGAAGATGTGGAAAAGAAGGCGGCTAATTGGCAAACTCTACCCATTGCAGAAATTCGCGAGTTAAGACAACTAAAAAATAGATTGAAAATTATCGCAGCACTCGCTGACAGTGATAAATATGTTTTGGATGAAAAGCTAAATACTTGGCTTCACCTACGGGAAAAACTACCGTAAAAGTACGATAGTGAGCGATTCCAGGAGTCACTTATCAGGATTTAAGTCGCCAGACAAGATTTCGCTATATGCTTCTCAAGTGGCTTGGCTCATAATCCACGATCAAGTTCAAAAGGAGATAGACTCATGTTTGACTATAAAGTTGTAGAAAGTAAACTCCATCAAGTCATTAATATCGTGAAACCACAACTGTCTGAGAATCAAATAAAATTTATTGTCTCAGATATTCATGCGGGTGAATGGAATTTAGCGTTAGAGATTTTGTGCGATATTCTCATTGAAGAAGAAATCCCCATAGATTTAAGGAGTTATGAACTCTTGCAAGAAGTGGGCAATATCTTGAACATGGAACAAAAAACTTGGGAGATGCTAAAAGTCCAAGTAACTCCTCGATCTCACTAATCGGAATATTAATTCAGGAGATACTTGGAACTCGGATTAGCGGATATATTGTGTCACCGCTTTTCTCTCACTTAATTCTGTCCTACTTAGGAGAACTCTTAATAGTGGGAGAAGGGCCAGGCTGGGGACTAGCTTGATTAACTTTTTTCAGTTGCACAAAAGCATCATAGCGAATGGTACGATCGCTCACCACAGCAGTTGTTACTCCAATAGACCGAATGGCATCTACCCACATTTTTTGATTGGGTGGAAGTTCAGGAATAGCGAGGTTTTTCGGGTTGAAAGCCTGATCTACATCAATAAAAAAGTTGCCATTATTAGGTGTAAGTTCCGATCGCATCGTATTCTCGAAAATTTCGCTTCCTAGTAGGGGGTTGCTAGGCGCAGGTAAGATGGCATCTGCAACTGGAGCTCCTACTGTCATAAACGCCACATTATTTTTCATCCAGCCGCGAGTGACACTTACTCCCCCAAAAGGTGCTGTCCACTTAACAGCGGGTTGACCCCCAGCTTGAGTTTCCTCAACCTTGAATTTCTTAGTTTTCATCACCTCATCCAATTGTTTCAGGGATTTATCTGCCGCTTTGCGATCGCTAGCTTCTACCATAAACACAAACCCCGCCGCAAACTTCCCCGGAGTATTTTGAGTCGCAGGCCCAGGAATCAGGGAAAACGAAAATTCTCCCTTCATCCAGTTAATAAAATCCTTATCCCAATCCATACCAGTGCTGGATTTAAGTCCCGATCGCACTGCTTCAGGAGGCAGGGGTGCGATCGGGTTAGTATCCGCACCCTGGGCGTAATCCTGCCACAAACGCTGTAAATTGCCTCCAGATATAGCCATCAGCGTATTATTGGGGAGACGGGTAAGCATTTTTTCGGCATTGTTTTCTACTGCCAGTTTTTTCTGGGAGTCGGGTTTCAGCCAAGAAATCGATTTAAAAGCTATTCCCTCTGATTCCAGTGTCACTGCTGTGGCAAATCCTTGGGTTTCCAGTTTCTCTAGATTTTGCGGTGAAATTGGCCGTGCGGAGTTGAGGGAGGCGTAGGCGGCGCTAACTGGGACATTGAAATATACTTGAGCAAAGGGCTGATTTGTTTTAATTTGCTCTAAGGATTCTTTAAAGCCGGGGGTTTTGGCTAGGGAAGCTTCGCCTTTGTAGGTGTCGATCGCTCGATCTGTAGCCTTGGCATCTGTGGTGACAACGAGGTATTCTGAGCCGAGTACAGCGACTGATAAGTTGCGATCGGGTACTCCTTGAATTTCTGCAACTTTAATGCCTTTGTAATTGCGCTCCACCATTTTAGCTTGATTGACTGGCTTAGGCTGAGCTAACAGTTCTTTAGCTTTGAGGGGGTTGGCGATCGGCATGACGACGGCAACTGACTGTTGCGCGGGGGAAGCTGAGGGGTTAGGTGAGACGCTATTATTTTGTAAGAAAGCGATCGTTACTTCTTTGCCTACCCAAGGCTGGATGTCTTGTTGGTAGCCGTAGCCATTGGCAGTCAGGAAGCGATCGCGCAAATCTCCTAAGATGCGATCGAGCGCAGCTTTCGACTCTGGAGTGCCATATTCCCGTAATTTATCCCACTCTTTGCTATCAGTGGAGAGGGAAATTGTCATCATCGCATCCTGCGGGATAACGCTAGCACCTACAGGCACATCTTGAGTGCGATCGGTTGAAGCAATTAACAAATAGGCTCCGATACCACCAGCAATTAGTAAAACGGCGGCTCCGACGGTGAGCATTAATGAAGTTTTATCTTTTTTTAGCATTCGTGGCAACGGGCGATGTGTGTAATAGATGAGTTTAGCAAAGGGATAGCTTGATTAGGATTTACCTTGAACCATGAAAGAAACCGGGTTTTTGGTTTAAATATTTGTCCCTATTCCTGGTTTCTGCCTAAGTCCTATCTATGATAGTCTATCGCTAATTGACTATTTTTTCGCTATTCACTGTAATGATATTTGCAACTCACCATTATAATTTCTTCATCTGTAACTTGGTAAACTAAACGATGTTCATTATCAATGCGCCTTGACCAAAAACCACTTAACTCGTATTTCAGAGGTTCAGGTTTACCTAATCCTTCAAATGGTGAGCGATCTATATCTTTAATCAGTTCGACAATCTTGCGATAAATCTTTTTCTCTAGTTTTGCCCATTCATTAAATTCTGCAAAAGCAGATGATTCAAAAACAATTCTTCTGCTCATTGCAAATCCTCTAAGTTAATTTCAACTAAATTTTGCCGCTCTTTAACATTTTCAACGGCTTTCAAAAGCCGATTCTTGTTAACTTCGGATTTTAAAAGATATTGAGTTTCATCAAACTCAGAGACAATTATTTCAATCTCTTTATCTCCAAAAATCGCTTTGATTTGTTCTACAAAATCACGATCTAGTTCGCTGGCTTTTAAATGATAAACTGTTGACATCGTTTTTACCTCTTTCGGATTATGACAATTATATAGTAGCACATAGGCAATGAAACGCAATTACTACAATCCTAGCATTCCATAATTTATTGGTATCCTTCCCAGAAACACAATTCCACTCGCATTAATGTCTCGCCTTAAAATCCTTAAAAATTGTCTGCAACGAATACATCAACCGATTAACATCATTTGTCCCCCCTGGAACGATATTCAGTTCCCACTTTTTCCGCGCAGTTGTCAATAACTTTGCCACAGAATCAGAAGAACTATTAGAAATGAAATAGCTACCACCTTCATAACGGATATCTGACGCTAATCCAATGAAAGAACCAGCAATCTCAAGTTTTAGCGGTGATGTATAATACTGGGATTTAATTGCAATAATCGCCTGAGAATGTCGCGGTTCGCGATTGAGTAATCTACAGAGATCCGCTTCTTTTTGGTATAATACTAATAGGTTGCATTCGTGGAGGACACCTGCTCTTCCCTGCACTTTTACGCCGATGTGAACTTCTAGAGGTGGTTTATTAGGAAAGTCGATCGCAGCATGAGTGTAGGGATGTACATTTCCATGAATTTTACCAGGATTTTTTCTAAATACTAAAGAGTTAGGATTCCCATCGAATACATCTTTATAATAAATCTCTCCTCCTTCATTGGCAATCGCCTTTAGTAAAATGGTGAACAGATAGATATCAAAAATATCTGCTTGCTCAACATAAGCATTAAAATTACGGTTGATTGTCCCGTTTAACTTGAGACCAATTTGCTGAATTATAGCAGATATTTCTCCGCTATCTTTTGTGCTTGATAGCAGTTGATTAAATAAGTTTTTTAAAGCAAGAGCTTGCTTGTTTCGGGGGGCAATCAAGTCTGAAGTGAACTCAATTTCTTTGCCAACTTCATCGGAGTTAGCGAAAGTAATTCTGGGAGTCAATTGATATTTTTCAGCTTCAATTTTGAGGAAATATGCAATTTCATCCTCCATTTCTGCGGTATCAATCATTGCTTGTTCGACGGCTTTTGTTAACAGCCGCAATTTTTCCTCTGGGGTATAATCTTCTATCTTCAGAAGAGGAGTTTTTCTTTTGGAAGTTCGCTCTTCTATGGTTTTACCTGTCCGTACCGTATCAGCAACTTGTTCCCCTATCCACCCTAGATTAAAGTCCCTGAGCATCTCTGCTAGTTCCTGATAAGCTGTGATATATTCTTTTTCATCCATTTGTTTTGCTCTTAACTTTTCAATGTTATTCTAAGATTATATCACCTGTTGCCGAATTAATCAAGAAATATTTTTGACTGTCTGTAAAGAAGGGATAGGTAAAAGTATTGACAAACATATTGCTTGTAATTGCGATCGCAGCGATATATTAATCAGGACTTACGCACGTTTTACGTAACGCCGCCATCCTGGCGGTTATTTGAC
>NZ_JARFTR010000261.1 GCF_029167235.1 Kamptonema sp. UHCC 0994
CCGCCGGGACGGCGGCGTTACGTTTTCTACAGAATTTGGCGATAGGAATGAAAAGGTATTCCCGTCCGCCGCTTGACATCAATTACTGATCTATATTCGCCTTTGCGCCGCCTTTCTTCAAAGATTTTTTTGGCAACTGCTGGTTCAATACCGCACTCAATTAGTTCTTGTCCTGAAAGTATATTTAAGCGCTTCCAAGTTAAATGGACTTCTTTTTTGTAATCATAGCTGAATGTCACCATTGGGGCGATCCGTTTCACCTGAATCTCTGGAATTCCGGCGATTTCTGACAGTTCCTCTAAATGGGTAAAAATATATCCTTCATTCTGCAATGATTCTATGTCGTTGGCGTAGACAATCGGTAATCCCAAAACGTTGACAAGATCGTTTTTGCAACAATCATTAATATCTATTTTGCCGCGAATATTGGCAATTAATGTTGCAGTATCAGCATCTTCGGGAATGAGTAAACCTCTGGGAGAAGTCTTGATCAGATAGCGCTTTTTCAAGGAGAAGGCAGTGACAATTTGAGCCAGCCAGATTATCGCTGATAAATTAGTTGAAGATAATGCTAATGCTGCGATCGTAATAGCTACACCACCAGCCACCCAACTAGGAGTATTAGATTTTTGACCTGCATAGGCAATTGCTAATCCTCCGAAACCTGGGAAGAAAGACCACCAAACCCACTTCGGCACTTGCTGAAACAAGGAATCTTGCGACACTTTCACTCCACCTTTAACAACTTTTAGTTTTATAGCAACCGCCAAGACGGTTAGGACACTCGATCGTAGCTGAAACCATCGATTCTATTTCCCTCTTACCCTCTTACCCTCTTACCCTAGCCCCTAGCCCCTTCTTACAAATCTTTCAAAAGTTTTTGGCGTTTCTCTTCATATTCTTCTGCTGTGATCGCACCCATATCATAAAGTTTTTTCAGGTCTGCTAAAGCACCAGTTACATCTTTGGCCGATCTCAATGAGTTCCCACCCCCTGGCAAGCTTCCGCCGTTATATTTAGCTTGAAATGCTTGATCTGACATCAAAACTAAGCCGATAAAGTCAAAAAATGCGATGATTGCTGGGATGAATGTCCAACAAAAAAGCAAGTACAATACTCCGGCAAAGTTGTACCCTAAATAAAATTTATGAATCCCTATTCCCCCTAAAAAGAAAGTTAGTAAAATCGCTACACTTTTATCTTTCATCGTTTTTACCTCTTGCCTCACATTTTAACATTCAAGCTAGGTAACATTAAGTAGGTAGACGCAAATAAACCTTGCTGTGTAACAGGATGTAAAGTTGGGATCGCCCCTGCGATTGCTTCGTTTCACTCGCAATGACATATATACATATTTTCCCACTCATCTACTTACTGATTTTAGTTGGGACTATCCCATTTTTGCAAATATATGTATAGGCGCAAAGGATTCCGGCAGTAAATCTTTGACGATCGCCAATAAATTATTGACGGGAATGCTTCACCCTTACTACTTTAACGTTTCTTGCTTCTGGCTAGTTTTGACATCAAAAAATATATTAAAACTATACCAGCTTGAGCTTCAAGCAGCACCAAGTAGCCTTTCAAGAAATAATTGAGGTCGCTGGCCGAGTTTAAAGAGAATACTAGAATGCCTAATGTTGCGTATGGCAACAGACGCATCCAAGTGGATTTTCCTTCAAACTTGCGACTATCTACATTACTCATGGTTTTGCTGCCTCATCCTTACTAAAATTTACACAAAAATTAGCAAGAGGTCAAGTTGCTGAACAGTTGCAGCTACACTTTTAGCATAGGTTTTTCGGAAAAAACGCAAAAGTTTACATTTATTCCCTTAGTCTAACTCTTGTGATTCAATTTGTGCCGCTACCCAAGATAAATAAGCTGAGGAGAGTGCCGCTGTTCCACAGGCTGTGAAGTAACATGGGAGCTAGGAGGTTGCGCGATCGCGTATAGACGAACCCCAAAATTATGCCCAAAGTTGCCAATGGTAGAACTTCCGAAGCATTCAAGTGTGCGATCGCGAACACGAATCCGCTAAGGGCGATCGCCCCCCAAACAGGCAAGTAGCGGGTCAGAGAAGGCAGCAGAAACCCTCGAAAGATGATTTCCTCAAAAATTGGGGCCGCGATCGATGCCGTCGCGAAAAACACTGCTAAAGCTATCCCGTCTTTACTTTCCAATGCGATCGGTAAAATCGGATTACTCCCACCTTTTCCCTGCCATATTTGCTGATTAATTAGGGATACCAAAATCACTAAAGGCAAGGCGACAAAATAGCCTCCCAATCCCCACAAAAACCAACTTCCTCCTAGTTTAACCCGAAACCACCCTTCAGGTAAGGGCAAAAATGGTTTGATACAGAGGAAAAGTACCGAAATTCCTCCAGTGGCTAACAATACATAATTAGCAAGAATATAAAAAGCCTTAGTGCGGGCATCAAAGGTAGTAGGATTAAGCTGAAGGAATGCTAAGGCTAGGGGTACTAACAAAGGGATTAAGATTTGCCCAACAAAGAAAAAGCCGAAAACAAGAACTTCCCAAATAGTTTCCCCATCCCAAGGGGTATCCCAAGCTAAATTTCCATTGCGTAAAAGAATTGGGCCAGAAGCAGAATTAGCTGGATCTAACTGTTTTCGAGAAACTAACCATTGAATCCCCAAAAATACCAGTAACCCGATACCGATTAAAAATCCTAACCCTGGAATACCAGTTACAATTGCTAATTTTCCTACAGCTTGTTCGGCGATAAATTGCTCAGATGCTTGTAGCGATCGCAACTCCTCAAAACGTTCCTGCAATTGATATAATTGACTCAGCGCCCTGTAGCGGAACCAGCCATCTAAATGCTTTTGAATCTGCGGCTGTGCATTCGGCAATAATTGAGCCGGGTTACTCCACAATGCTAATAAAACTTTAGCAGTTTTCGCTGACTCATCGGCAGAATTCTTGTCATTTTCTCCCTTGATTACATCTTCCCAAGTTGCGATCGCAGTATCCGTTCTTCCATCCTGTACCTGTAATAATCCCAATCTTACGCCAAGTTCAGCACTCAATCGCTTTAAGCCATTGATTTCAGTTGGCAATTGTTGGCGGTTAACTGGCTTTAATTCTGGATTAGCTAACTCCTGTAATTTCTTTTCCAGACTGGTTTTAGCAGATTGTTGAGCTTCTTGATATTGCTTCAAAGCTGCTTTGAATGGTTCATCGCCGACGAGAGTTGTCCGGGCAGCAGTTAGATTAGAACTAGAGCTATTTTCTCCTTGCCATTCGGCAGCGTGGAGTAGTAAGTTGGTCTGGTATAGTTCAAGTCGGCTTTGAATTTGTGGCTGATTCCAGCTTTGGAGTAAGGATAGGCCGACAAGGGCGATCGCCCCTACGGTTAAAATTACTAAGATCAACCGTTTCACTGTTTCTAAAATCGACCGCTTTTCTGTCATCGGATTCTCCAGCTTGCCTCTGTTAACCGTATTTCAGCATAAAATCTGCCTGAATATACCTAAGTTACGGAAAAATTATCTGTTTTAAAGGCTTGACAAGGGGCTTTTCTAGGCTGTATAATCCTTGAATCTTCAGGCTTTGTCGGCAAACTCTAGTTCTAGTAAATATTAACGTTACAACTCCCCAACTGTCCCCAACGCAGTATAAAATACTGATGACCCTTCATCGGCTGGCAGTTTCCAAAATTGCCCAGTTCGAGCAGTAAGGGCTTTTGCCCTTAATTTTCTTGGAGGATGAACCCTGAGTACCCGCGTAATCCTAGTCCGTCACGGCCAAAGCACCTTCAACAAAGAGCGCCGCATCCAAGGCCGCCTCGATAAATCTGTATTGACAGAAAAAGGCTGCACCGCCGCCGCTCAAGTAGGTGCTATTCTCAATGGTCTGAGCTTTGACAGCGCCTATTGCAGCCCCCTGCAACGAGCCAAACAAACAGCAGAAATCATCCTCTCCTGCTTTCAAACCCCACCCCCTTTGCAGGCGACAGAGCAAATCATGGAAATAGATTTGCCCCTCTGGGCAGGGATGTTACGCCAAGATGTACTAGAAAAATTCCCAGAAGACTACCGCTGCTGGCAAGAGCAACCAGACAAATTTTCGATGGTGGTGTCATCAAATGAAGGACAAATCGAAAACTTTCCCGTATTAACAGTCTTTGAAAGTGCTCGTCGATTTTGGCAAGATGTTCTACCCCGCCACAACGGAGGCACAATTTTAGTAGTAGCTCATAATGGCATTAACCGCGCTTTAATCGGTACTGCCTTGGGCATTCCTCCTGCTTACTACCATTCCATCCAACAATCTAACTGCGGTATAACTGTCCTGAATTTTGCACCATTAGTAGGTTCTGAAGGTCAGCTAGGTGCAGTTCAGTTAGAATCAATGAATCTCACTTCTCATGTTGGGGAAATTTTTCCCAAACCAAGAGAAAGCCATCGCGGGCCGCGTTTATTGTTGGTGCGTCACGGCGAAACTGACTGGAATAAAGCTGGCAAATTTCAAGGACAAATTGATGTTCCTCTCAATGAAAATGGTAGAGAACAATCACGGCGGTCTGCTGAGTTTCTGAAAGAGGTTAAGCTAGATTTTGCTATTAGTAGTTCAATGCTACGGCCGAAGGAAACTGCTGAGATTATTCTGCAACATCACCCAGAGATTGAATTGCAGCTAAATAATGAACTCAGGGAAATTAGTCATGGACTTTGGGAAGGAAAATTTGAAAGTGAAATTGAGCAATCCTATCCCGGCCTTCTAGATGAATGGAAAACTAGCCCGGAAAATGTGCAAATGCCAGAGGGTGAAAATTTACAACAAGTTTGGGAAAGAGCGATTGCAGCTTGGCAAGAAATAGTTGCATCGGCTTCTGGGACTGGGATTGTTGTCGCTCACGATGCTATTAATAAGGCTATTCTGTGTCATTTATTTGGCTTAGAACCGAAGGATTTCTGGAAGTTTAAACAGGGAAATGGTGCTGTCAGTGTCATTGATTATCCTAATGGCTCAGACGGTCTGCCTGTGTTGCAAGCGATGAATATTACTACTCATTTAGCCGCAGGAGTCCTTGACAAAACGGCCGCAGGAGCTCTTTAGAATTAAAAGTTTATTGGGTGGGCGATTGAAATCGCGGCTACACAACCAAAGTCCGCCTACGCGGACTGTAGAAAGAATTTGTAACCCGCGTAGGCGGGTTTCGTCTGTGTAGATGCGGTTTCAACCGCCGTAATGATAAACTAACTAACTAACTAACAACTAACAACTAACAACTAACAACTAATAACTAATAACTAATAACTAACAATTACTATTATGAATGGTGAACTGCTTCAACAAGTGCGAGTGTTAGATCCCGTTTCTGGAACAGATCGGATCGCGGATGTTCTAATCGAAAACGGTGATATTAAAGCAGTTCAGGAAAGTATTTCTGACTGGCCGCCAGATACTCAAGTACGGGAATGCCAAGGTCTAATTCTAGGGCCTGGATTGGTGGATATTTACAGCCACAGCGGGGAACCGGGGTTTGAGGAACGGGAAACTCTGGAATCTCTAATGGAAGCAGCGGCGGCGGGTGGTTTTACCCGATTGGCGATTTTACCGACAACGACACCGCCGTTAGATCATCCTGGGGGTTTGGCACTCCTGAAGTCTAAAGTCCCAAATCCCAAAGCTAAAATCCAATTCTGGGGTGCTCTCACTTTGGGTTTAGAAGGACAACAGATGGCGGAGTTAGCAGATTTGGCAAATGTGGGGATAATTGGATTTTCGGACGGTTTACCGCTGTCTAATCTGGCTCTGGTGAGACGTTTATTGGAATATGTGAAGCCTTTTGAGTTGCCTGTGGCTTTTTGGCCGTGCGATCGCAAGTTGGCGGGAAATGGGGCGGCGCGTGAGGGAGTGCAGTCAATTACTTTGGGTTTGCCAGGAAATCCCGCGATCGCAGAAACTTCGGCTTTAGCAGCTTTATTGGAATTAGTCGAGGCTACGGGTACTCCTGTCCATATAATGCGCGTTTCTTGCGATCGCAGCGTCGAACTGATTAAAACAGCTAAAAAACGAGGCTTACCCGTCACTGCGAGTACAACTTGGATGCACTTATTGCTGAATACCGATGCGATCGCTGGGATGGGAGAGCGGGGGAGATTTTCGTTCCCTTATGACCCAAGTTTGCGCTTAGAACCGCCTTTAGGTAATCCTAACGACCAATTAGCGTTAATTCAAGGAGTCAAAGAGGGAGTGATCGATGCGATCGCGATCGATCATAGTCCCTACACTTACGAAGAAAAAACCGTTGCTTTTGCAGATACTCCCCCAGGGGCGATCGGTTTAGAATTAGCCTTATCTTTACTGTGGCAAGGATTAGTTGAAACAGGCAAATTGTCAGCCTTAGAACTGTGGCAAGTTTTAAGTACAGGGCCATCCCTTTGTATCCGACAAACTCCCATCACCGCACTACCAGGAATGTCGGCAGAATTAACTTTGTTTAACCCTCAACAGAGTTGGAAAGTCGAACAGCAAACCCTGAAATCCCTCTCTGTAAATACGCCTTGGCTAGGTCAACAGCTTATCGGTAAAGTTGTGAAAACATGGAATTAATACAGGACTTACGCACAGTCTACGTAACGCCGCCATCTTGGCGGTCAAGTCACCGCCAAGATGGCGGCGTTACAGATGATTTTGCGTAAGTCCTACTTAACAATTAACAGTCAACTGTTAACAATTAACTACTTAGTTTTACTAGGATATAAAGGATCTGGATTTACATATCCAGCGCGATTAGGAGGCCAAAAACGAACAACAGCACGGCCTATGATATTGCCACTAGGGACAAAACCCCAGTAATGGCTGTCACAGCTAGCATTCCTATTGTCGCCAAGCACCAAGTAAGAATTTTTGGGTACGATCGCAGGCCCATAGGGATAATGCGGGATTTCTTCAATATACTTTTCCTGAATAGGCTGATTATTGATGTAAACCTTTCCCTCCTTAACCTCCACTTGCTCTCCAGGTAAGCCGATTACTCGCTTAATATAAGCATCTTTCAACGGCGGTGGCTGTCCCGTACACAGACTCGCAGAGTCGGGAGGCATGAATACCACAATATCTCCCCGTTCCGGCTCTTGGAAGCGGTAGCTCAACTTATCTATAATCAGGCGATCGTTAATCTGCAACGTTGGCAGCATCGAGCCTGTAGGAATATAGCGAGCTTCAGCAACTAAGGTGCGGATGCCAAAGGCCAAGACTGCTGCTAAGCCAATCGTCTTGAGTCCTTCTATCCAGGGATTTTCGCGGTCTTGAGAGGAATTATCGTCTGCTGCTGGCTTGTCTAGACGAGGCATAAGCTTTTAATGACTGGACTGGGTACAAATTATAACAGAATGGCATGAAAACCCCCTGAACTAAAGTTCAGAGACGAAAAACCCTAGCAGGAAGTTTTAACCCTCCACTCAAAAATTCTATTGCTATTTGTATGTGAATACTATAAATTATAACAGTCAAGGGTTAACAATTAACAGTTAACTGTTAACTGTTAGCCGTTAACAATTAACTTTAGCTCAAAATTATGGCAACACCGTCAAGCCTGCTTATTCGCCACGCTCGTATCCTTTTGCCTAACGGTGAGTTGATGACGGGCGATGTACAGATACGCGATGGAGATATAGTCCAAGTCGCCTCTGAAATCTCTAGCCTTGATGGAGATGCTAATGACAGAGAAATAGACGCAAATGGTTTAACTTTATTGCCAGGAGTTATTGACCCGCAAGTACACTTCCGCGAACCAGGATTAGAGCACAAAGAAGATTTATTTACAGCTAGTTGTGCTTGCGCTAAGGGTGGGGTGACATCTTTTCTGGAAATGCCAAATACGCGACCCCTGACTACTACTCAAGCTGCTTTAGATGATAAGCTCAGACGAGCCTCTGAAAAGTGTTTAGTTAATTATGGTTTTTTTATCGGCGCAACTGCGGAAAATTTGCCCGATCTACTAGATGCTCATCCGACACCAGGGATTAAGATTTTTATGGGTTCGATGCACGGCCCGTTGTTGGTGGGTGGAGAAGAGAAGTTAGAGGCAATTTTTAGTAATGGCAATCGCTTAATTGCCGTTCATGCTGAAGACCAAGCTAGAATTGAACAACGGCGGCAGGAATTTGCAGGAAGTATAGATCCTGCTATCCACTCACAAATTCAGGACAATGAAGCGGCTTTATTGGCGACTAAGTTGGCTTTAAAATTATCGCAGAAATATCAACGACGGCTACATATACTGCATTTATCGACTGGGGAAGAAGCAGAGTTATTGCGTCAGGATAAACCGAGTTGGGTAACGGCCGAAGTTACGCCGCAACACTTGTTGTTAAATACAAGTGCCTATCAGCAAATTGGGACATTGGCTCAGATGAATCCACCTTTGCGATCGCCGCAAGATAATCAAATTCTCTGGCAAGCTTTACTGGATGGTGTAATTGATTTTATCGCCACCGATCACGCGCCACATACTTTAGAAGAAAAAGCTAAAGTTTATCCAAATACGCCTTCAGGAATGCCGGGAGTTGAGACTTCTTTGCCTTTAATGCTAACGCAAGCTGTGGAGGGAAAATGTACAGTTGCTCAAGTTGCTAACTGGATGTCTGCGGCTGTAGCTAAGGCTTATAAGATTCCGAATAAGGGTGCGATCGCGGCTGGTTATGATGCGGATTTAGTATTGGTAGACTTGGAGAATTATCGCCCTGTTTTGCGGGAAGAATTATTGACAAAGTGTGGTTGGAGTCCCTTTGAAGGATGGAATTTGACTGGATGGCCGATCGTGACGATCGTGGGAGGTCAAGTAGTTTATGAACAAGGAAAGTTGAATACAAATGTTAGAGGAAAGGCCTTGACATTCGATCCAGATTAATATTGAAGAAGGGGCTAGGGGAATAAGGGAATAGACACGACTTACGCACGATTCCGTAACGCCGCCTTCTAGGCGGTTTCTTTACCGCCAGGATGGCGGCGTTACGCATAGTTTTGCGTAAGTCCTAATAGAATGAAGGGTGGAAGCAATGAGGGAGTGTCTTAAACCACGAAAGCCGTTGCTATAAATAAAAAATCTCAAATCTCCAATTTGAAATCCGATAATTCTCCAGTACCAACTATTTCAACTTGTCGCCCCTCATCTTGATAAGTCAAACAAACCCGCAAGTAATTATCAGGTTTATATTGTAACCTTTCTGCCCATTCAATAGCAACAATTCCCAGAGGCATTTCTATCCCTTCCCAATAAGTTTCTAAGTTTAATGCCTGTACTTCCCTTATTTCTAATCTATACAAATCTAAGTGATAAAGAGGAACGCGACCATCTAAATACTCATTAATCAGGGTGAAAGTAGGACTATCAATTGAGTCTTTAATTCCCAATCCTTCACCAATTCCTTGAACTAGGCTAGTTTTGCCAGCACCTAAATCTCCTTCTAATAAAATTACGCTACCTGGGGGGAGCGATCTCCCCAATGCCACCCCTAAAAAGCGAGTCGCTTCAGCATTTGGCAGAGAGATTTTCATATTCCAATACTCCGATAATAGTTATGCAGTACAGAGAAATTCTCTATGTTTCTAACTCAAAATTCAACACAGTCCAAGTGTCCTTAATTATTTTGAGCCTTGCTGTACCATCGCAACAAGATTCTTGCTAACCGCTGAGAATTGTGACGCACCAAACCAGTTTTCTCATCTTCATCCATAACATTAGTGAAAACGATTCTCCGTCCTAATCTCGTAATTTCCTCGCGGTCTAAAATAACTGGATTGCAGCCTTCTAGAGAGTAGCGGATTATGGCTTTTGCAGAGGGAACTTTGCGCTGTACTACCACTGCATCAAATAGCTGTTGACCGCAGGCGTTATCAATAGCGCGGATATGATCGGCGACAGTATATCCTTGAGTTTCGCCCGGTTGGGTCATAATGTTGCACACATAAATGCGGGGAACTTGGCGAGAGGCGATCGCCTCTGCGATTTCAGATACTAAAAGATTCGGAATTACACTCGTGTAGAGACTACCAGGGCCAATAATAATATAATCAGCTTCTTTAATTGCTTGTAAAGCTCTAGGTAGTGCGGGCGGATTAGCCGGAGTGCAGCCAATTTTGAGAATTTTACCGTTAGCTTCTGTAATGCTGGATTCGCCATCAATTCTGCGGCCGTCGGCTAATTCCGCCCACAGATGAACGTCGCTGAGAGTAGCAGGGAGTACCTGTCCTCTAACGGCTAACACTTTAGAACTAGCTGCGATCGCCTGTTCCAAATCTCCAGCAATATCGCTCATCGCTGTTAAAAATAAATTCCCAAAACTGTGACCAACTAAACCGTCACCGGCCCGAAACCGATATTGAAACAATTCAGTTAATAACTTTTCTTCATCTGCCAAAGCTGCTAAACAGTTGCGAATATCTCCCGGTGGCAAAACCCCAATTTCCCGCCGCAATCGCCCAGAGGAACCGCCGTCATCTGCTACGGTGACGATCGCTGTAATATTAGCGCTGTAATCTTTAAGCCCTCTCAACAAAGTAGAAAGACCCGTACCACCACCGATCGCCACAATCTTCGGCCCTCGATGTAAGCGACGGTGATTGAGGAGGCGATCGACCAATTCCTCGTCCCCTTCTGGCATCAACACGCTTGTAATCGAGTTCAAGCTACGATTTTGACCCCAAAGGATGAAAAGAATACCCCCGATGAGCATTAGTGGGCCGGAGATATAATTGGGCACAACGGCCGTAATCCATCCCAAAAAGTGTTTGAGGAACTGAAGGGTGTAAAAAATAGGAGTCATTCCAGTCCAAATCGCTAGACCCAAACTGGTAAGGATTACGCCTCCTGCACTTAAAAGCAGCCAGCGTTTCACCAAAAGTCCAGGGGCTAACCATTTAAACCACTGGTAGACGCGCCCAACACGGTATGAGCGACTGGAACGATCGGGATGCAGAGCAAAGGTCTGTTTTGCTCTAACAAGGGCGCGGAGAGCTTTAGGAAGCGAACTAATTGACATGATTCATTAGTCTCAGAGGTGTGAGAACAGCTTGAGCTGACAAATTTACCATACAGGACGTTTGGATTTCGGGCAGGCTAAAGGGGGAGATGGGGAGGATGGGGAGCAGGGGAGCAGGGGAGCAGGGGAGTAGGGGAGTAGGGGAGCAGGGGAGCAGGGGAGATGGGAGATATTGCTTATTCTTAGTCTGTGCGTAAGTCCTAAATCTCTTAAAACTCAAAACTTTCTAGTCGGCGATCGCTAAATCAGCGATCGCGCTATAAACTGAGGATTAAGGACTAGATCGAGTCTGGGGACTGGCAACAGAATAATTTCTTAACATCCTATGGCTGAACCGTTGATCGAACTGAAGGGAATTAGTAAGTCCTTTGGCAAGAATGTGGTTTTGGATCGAGTGGATCTAACGATTTATCGAGGCGAAGCTTTGGCTGCGATCGGCCCTTCGGGTACTGGGAAGTCAACAATCCTACGCATTATTGCAGGTTTGCTAGCACCGGATGCGGGTGAAGTTTTTGTCCAAGGACAGCGGCGTAAGGGATGGGTAGATGATGTGGCCGATCCGATTGGTATTGGGATGGTGTTTCAACAGGCGGCTTTGTTTGATTCACTGAGTGTGGAGGAAAATGTTGGTTTTCTGCTTTACCAACACTCGAAATTACCGCGCCACAGGATTCGAGAATTGGTGGATGAAAAGCTGGAGATGGTTGGTTTGCCAGGAATTGGCGATCGCTACCCGGCTCAGCTATCGGGTGGGATGCGAAAACGGGTGAGTTTTGCTCGTGCGATTATGGCTAATCCTGATAATTCTAGGGATACTCCAGAGGTTTTGCTGTACGATGAGCCGACGGCGGGTTTAGATCCGATCGCTTCAACGATGATTGAGGATTTAATCCGTGACTTGCAGGCGGCTCAGGGAGGGTGCAGCACCTATGTGATGGTGACTCACCAAGATAGCACTATCCGCCGTACTGCTGACCGCATTTTGTTTCTCTATCAAGGTAAGGTGCAATGGGAGGGAACTGTGAGCGATATTAATAGGACTGATAATTTGCTGGTGCGGCAATTTTTTAGCGGTAGTGTGGCGGGGCCAATTCAAGCTGTTAATGGTTAACGGTTAATGGTTAACTGTTAACGGTTAATTGTTAACTGTTAACAAGGGTGGTTTAAGATGCGATCGCGAACGGTTCGAGAAGGCTCGGTTGGTTTTTTGATTCTGTTAGGACTCGGTTTGTTTGGGGGTCTAGTCCTCTGGCTGCGGGGATTACAGTTGGGAAACCGTAGCTATCATGTATTGGTTGAATTCCCAAATGTTCAGGGAATGCAGGTGGGGACACCGGTACGCTACAGAGGGGTGAGCGTTGGTAAAATTAGTGCGCTTAAACCGGGTTCAAATGGGGTTGAGGTGGTGCTAGAAATTGCTCCGGCGGATTTAGTAATTTCGCGGGATGTGCTAATTGAGGCGAATAAGTCTGGTTTGATTGGGGAAGCTGCGGTTGATATTACGCCTTTGTCGCTTTTGCCAGATTCCGCGATCGCGGCTAATCCTTTGAGTAGCAATTGCCCAAATACGATTATTTGCAATAATTCGCGGTTGAAAGGTAATGCAGGGGCGAGTTTGGAGGAACTGATTCGTTCAGCTTTGCACTTTACTAATCTCTACAATGACCCGGAGTTATTTGCTAATATTAAATCGATTTCAAAAAATACGGCGGTAGCCGCTCAGGATGCGGTTAAACTAACTCGCGATCTGTCTAGTTTAACTCAGTCTGCTAAAGTTGAATTGGGGAATTTGAGTCAGTCTATTAAGGTGGAAATAGATAGTTTAAATCAGTTGGCAAGGCAAGAATTGGGGAGTTTAAATCAGTCTGTCAATGGAAATTTAGGACAGATTTCTGCTGAAATTGGAAAGGTTTCGGCAACGGGGGATGCTTCGCTCAGGGCGATAACTGGTGCTACGATTGAGTCGGCAAATTCTGTCAAGCAAGCAGCAAATCAGATTAATTTAACTGCAAGTCAGGCTAATGCTTTGCTAGCAACTAATCGTGCTACTCTTGTGACAACCTTGAATAATGTTAATCAAGCGAGTGAAGAATTACGAGTAGCTGTAAGCAGTTTAAGTCCTGTTGTTAACAGAATTGAACAGGGGCAATTAATCAATAATTTGGAAGTTTTATCGGCGAATGCAGCTCAAGCTTCGGTGAATTTGCGGGATTTATCAACTGCTGTGAATAATCCTACAAATTTGCTGGTGTTACAACAAACTCTGGATTCGGCTCGTGTTACTTTTGTGAATATGCAGAAGATTACCTCTGATTTGAATGAGTTGACTGGCGATCCAGCTTTTCGCGATAATATTCGCAGGCTAATTAAGGGATTGGGGAGTTTACTGGGTTCGACTCAGCAGTTGCAACAGCAAGCTCAGGTAGCTCAGGTTTTGGTTCCTTTTTCAGAGGCGGTAACAACTAGCCCCGCAGTTGTAAATTCTCCTGTGCTTTCAGAGTTTCCGCAGTTTAATAAGCAGCCTAAGTTGATGGTTATTCCTTCTCAAACAGCAAAGGTAAAACAATCTCCTGTTCCTGAAATTAATTCCCAAATGGTTTATCCTTAAAGTAACCTGATGATTCGGATAATTTACAAATATTAAATAAGGAGCGATCGCGATGACAGCAACATTACAAGACAGATTAAATGAGCCATTGCTATTTCCAGGGTTAAGTTGGGAGCAATTCAAGACTTTAGAACCACTACTGGATATTCCAGGTGTTAGGTTGTCGTTTTTAGATGGAGTGCTGGAGATTCAGAAAATGCCTGGAAGAAAACACGAAACAGTTAAGGGGCGTATTGGTGCTTTGGTTGAAGCTTACTTGCTAAAAGCAGGTGTCGATTACACTCCTACGGAGTCTGTAACTTTAGAAAATGAATCGGGACTGGTGAAGCGTGAAGCAGATAAGTCTTATGAATTAGGTGCTGATAAAATACGTCCAGATTTAGCGATTGAAGTAGTAGTAACAAGTGGGGGTATAGATAAACTGGAAGCTTATAAACGTCTGAAAATCTCTGAAGTTTGGTTTTGGGAAAAAAGCCGATTATCTTTGTATGCGCTAAGAGAGTCAGGATACGAACAGATTACCAGTTCCCAATTGCTTCCAGAACTTGATATTAGCTTGCTCGTTCGGTGTGTTAATATGCCTATTCATGTTGAGGCGATTCGCGAGTTCAATAGTGGGTTATCATCGAAGTAGTCAGTTATTAATGTAGCATCTTTGAGTAGTTGTTGGTGACAACATAAAGGTTTATAATATAGCTATAAATTACAGGAAGCACGACCATGAGCGCAGTCGTTCCCACTCTTAAAACTTCGGAAATTATCTATCCTAGCTCTGATGGAGAACCAGTGGCAGAATCTTACGATCATTTCTATGTAATTTCAGTGACTTTAGAAGTCTTAAAACAATATCTCTCAAATCGCCAAGCTACGGTTTTAGCTAACCAATTTTTATATTATGCTCAAGGTTTCCCAAAGTTGCGGGTAGCGCCGGATGTGATGGTAATTTTTGATGTGGAACCAGGGGGCAGAGATAATTACAAAACCTGGGAAGAAGGACAGGTTCCGAAGGTGATTTTTGAAATGACTTCAAAGAGCACTAGGAATGAGGATAAATTTACCAAAAAAGACTTGTACGAGAGGTTGGAAGTTCAGGAGTATTGGTTGTTTGACCCCAGGGGAGAATGGATTGCAGAAAAATTGCAGGGGTATCGACTGCGGGGTGATACCTATGAATTAATTACGGATAATCGGAGTGAACCTTTGAAATTGCGTTTGGCGATTGAGGGTAAACTTATTGGCTTTTATCGGGAAGATAATGGGGAGAAATTATTGATTCCTGATGAATTGGCTTCAGCTTTAAATGCTGAACGCCAGCGGGCTGAGGCGGAACGCCAGCGGGCGGAAGCAGAAAGTCAACGGGCTACTGAACTCGAATCGTTGCTAGAACGTTATCGAGAGCAATTTGGAGAATTACCATAGGATAGCACTGGTAGATTGTGGTTAAAAAAGAAAAGCTATCGCTCTTCTTTTTTAGCTAGTTGATTAAATACTTGACAAATAACTAAATTTGTGTTTTGGCTTAATTGTTAAGGTCAAAATTTTAAATTGGTGAGGCGCGATCGCTTTTGGTGCGGAGTTGGGCAGTATAGGAATAGGTGCTTTGTTAGTACCTAGTTGGTAGCGATCGCATGGTATTGTGAATGGAAGGCTTAGGGAAAAAATATAATAAAGCCCGTGAAATGCCGCGATCGCCGATCAAGCTGTTGGTCAGGTAAAAAGAAAAGTTTAGTTAGGTAAAAGCAATTCAGGAAAGTTAATTATGCTAAATAAAGCAGAACAAGACGTTATAACTGGGTTTCATAAATTTTACTACGACCGGGGGCAAGAGGGCGGCACTTGGCAAAATACTCGTTGGATGGGAGTGCCAATTCTTAAATGTCCATTTGACCTATGGATCTACCAAGAAATTATTTTTGAAATTAAGCCTGAAATAATTATTGAATGCGGAACATTTAATGGAGGCAGTGCTTTATTTTTAGCCCATCTCTGCGACATCATCCGATATGGCGAAATTGTAAGTATTGATATTGAAGAACGCAGCGGGCGACCTGAACATTCTCGGATATCTTACTGGATCGGCTCATCAGTTTCTGAACAAATCATAGAACGGGTCAGGCAAAAAGTATCCGGTCTAAGTCCCGTTTTGGTTATTTTGGATTCTGACCACAGTGCTAATCATGTGATTCAAGAATTACGCCTTTATAGCCCCTTGGTCACGCCGGGAAGTTATGTTATTGTTGAAGATACGAATATTAATGGTCATCCTGTTTTTCCAGATTTTGGTTCGGGTCCAATGGAAGCCGTACAAGCGTTTCTGAGTGAAAATTCTTCTTTCTCCCTATCTACAGATTGCGAAAAATTTTATTTCACGTTTAACCCATCTGGATACTTGAAAAAAAGCCTTAGTTCTGAAAGTGTTAACCAATTAAGCAAAGCCAATCTAGAGCTTTTTCCAAAATCTGAGACGGTGCGTGTAGATTTAGGATGTGGCGATCGCAAACCTGAGAATTTTGTAGGAGTAGATGTATGTCCTGGTTTAGGAGTAGACATTGTTGCCGATCTTAATCAGCGATTTCCCTTTCCAGATAACAGTGTCGATGAAATTAGAGCCTACGACACTATAGAACATTTGGTAGATAGAATTCATACAATGAATGAAATTTGGAGAATTTGTAAGCCTGGAGCAAAAGTTGATATTCTAGTTCCTTCTACTGACGGTCGAGGTGCTTTTCAAGATCCTACTCATGTCAGCTTTTGGAATATCAATTCTTTTCTTTACTATTGTATAGATTTTCCCAATTATATAGGGCTTTGTAGAAAATATGGATTTAAGGGTGCATTTAAAGCTGTCCGGTTAGAAGATGAAGAATCGTCACATAACGTCATTCACGTTAAAGCTGAATTAGTTGTAATTAAAGATAAACATGAGTTTAAAGCGAACCCAATACTGGAAGAAAAACCAGACCTCGATCCATTTTTTATAGCAGTTAATAAATGTATAGAACAGTATGAAAATAACTCAAAGGAATCTGATGTAATAACAGATATCCGTCAATATCGAAGACAGATTGCTGACAGATGGCTTAATGTATTACCAGATCAGCTTGAAAGAAATTATCTAGGAGCCTTGGGTGAAGTACATCGTTCCCTGACCAAGAGTACGTTAAAGAAGGAACCCATAACACAGGAAGAAAAAGCTTTCATAGATGCTTTATCGACACAAATTAGTAAAGGATTGAATGAGTCAGAGGTTGTCCATTACCTGTTAGCAGCAATGCTGTACAGTCGTGCTGATAATTTACCGTTATCGCACAGCCTTTCTCCTATCCCCCAGTGGTTTATAAATGACTATTTAAAATTTCTACTTAATTATGTGCCCTACTTTCAGAAAATAGGAGAAGCAGATAATTACTATCACTATATACGAGAATGGGTGGATTATATACACTCATCTATTTTTTCTAATCTAGATTCCTTATTTTGGAAAAATGTGGCTATGAGTTTTTTACAAGTAGCTAACTTCATTCCTCTTTATTTTAATGAAGCCAATTTGAAAAATATTTATGTAAAGCGAGCGGAGATATTACAGTATGCACTGAAGCTTAACGGGCATGAGATTGATTATCATTTTTCCTCTGTATATGCCAAGTATAGAAAAAAGCGAATAGGTATCCTGGCCTCACATTTTACCCCAGCAGCAGAAACATTTGCATCTTTACCAGTTTATGAATATCTCAGTAGAGATTTTGAAGTTATTTTATATTCTCTTACTAACACGGGACATCCATTAGAGCTATATTGTCAAAGCTGTGCTAATTCGTTTAAGCTGTTGCCTGATAATTTAACCGATCAGGTGAATTTGATTCGCAGTGACGACCTTGACATTTTATTCGTTGCCACAAATATTACAGCCGGAACCAACCAAATTTGCTTACTGTCAATCCACCGACTAGCCAGAGTTCAAGTTACCAGCGTTTCCTCAGTTGTCACAACAGGTATACGTCATATGGATTACTATATATCTGGTAAGTTGACTGATTGGTTTGAGGATGCAGAACAACACTATCAGGAGAAGTTGTTAAAACTTGATGGTTCTGCTCACTGTTTTAGTTATGGGTCTGAACAAAATACTGCTACTATTAAAGTAAGTCGGAAAATGCTTGGCATAGCTGAATCAGCAGTAGTTTTTATCGGCGGTGCTAACCTGTTTAAAATTACTCCTGAGTTGAGTAATACTTGGGCAAAAATAATAGCTGCTGTCCCCAATTCAGTTTTAGTTCTCTACCCCTTTGGTCCAAATTGGTCAAAATCTTATGCGAAAGAAGTATTTAAGACAAATCTAAATAAAACTTTTGCTCGGCAGGGTGTAGGGGTAGATAGGTTACTGATTTTAGACCCAGATCCTATACCAAATCGAGATGATATAAAGGAATACTTAAAGCTAGCGAATATATATCTTGATTCATATCCATTTTCAGGAACAACATCTGTAATTGACCCCTTGCAAGTTGGTCTACCTATAGTAGCAAGACAAGGCTCTTGCTTCCGCTCTGCGATGGGAGCAGCACTTCTACAAGAACTTGCAATGCCTGATTTAGTTGTCAGTAGTGAAGAGTCCTATATTGAAATAGCGATCGCACTTGGTACAAATCGAGAATTACGCCAGCAAAAAAGTGAGCATATCGAGGAAAAAATGCTTAGCAAACCAAGATTTTTAGACAGTCGTTCTTACTCTGCTCAAATGGGAACCTTATTCCACGAACTAATCCAAAAATATCATGTAGATGAGCTTAGAAACTACCTGCGATTAAAAGATATTAACCTAATTATTTTCCCAGATTGGAGCCAATCAGAAGAATTAATATGTCAGGATTTAGGGAGGACGATCAGAGCGATTGCAACTCACCCAGACAAAAATAAGATGACTTTGTTGGTAGACAGCAGCAACATTTCTGAGGAAGATGCTAATCTAGCCTTATCCTGCGTGGCAATGAATCTTTTGATGGAAGAGGATTTAGACGTTTCCGAAGGCCCAGAAATTACACTTCTGGGACACTTGAGCGAAATTCAGCGGGAAATTCTCATTTCTCACCTTCACGCTCGGATTGTATTGGAAAATGAGAATAAAGATGCGATCGCTCAAGTAAAAGCAGAGAATATAGCCTTATTTGAATTAGACAGGTTAAAAATATAAAATTCAATCCTCTGTTTCCAGTGAAATCGCATCTACTTCCGCTTCCAACTGCTCCAATTATTCATCAGAGTATGCTTTAGTCAAGCTCTTTCGTACCCTCTGATGTGACTGGGTACTTATACTTATTTAAGCGGTAGGTTAGAGGACTGCGGCGGTTGTGTTCTTCCACCATCGCGATCAACTCATCAAGTGATAAAGTTAAAGCATCTATCTTGCGGATGGTTTCACGCCAATTAGCAACATTTCGCGCTCTTGTCTCTGCATCAGGAATTTTTAGTTGGTTATTCATGGCAAGTTCCAAATCCTTTTAGTTTCTTGAGTGCTTGCTTCTACAGCATCGGCTGTTGCTGATGCCTCATTGATGGTTTCATCTAATAAATCTAGCATAGCAGTAGGAGCTGTCGGTTGAGCCTCCGAGATTACCAACGCTAAACGAATGCAAGCGAGAGTAAGGATTTCTTAAGCGTTCCGTACCATTTTGCAGTTGTTCTAAGTCAGGAACAGTCTCGTCCGTCTCGCCATACTCTTCAAAAAGGTTGTACTCTGCTGTTTTTGCGGCATCAATTAGTTGCACTAACTGTCGCTGCAAGTTAAAAATGGCGATTAGGATTTGAGCGGGTAGTTTTGCCATCTGGTTGATTTCTAAGCTCGTAATAATCTCAAAGAATAGTATAAGTGTTAATCCTAATAGCCTGACATTTATTCAGTTTCAATCAAGCTTCTAAGAATCCCAACTATTTTCCCTACGTTACCTAAAAAGTATTCATTTAAATCAATGGTGATAGTTTGATCTTCGAGTTGCATAAATTTCCAGAGGCTACCAGTTGTGATGACTCCATAAATTTTTTGAATTTCATTTCCTTTTTGATGGTTAAATAACTGAGCGGCAATCATTTCTGCCATACATTGACCTAAGCCTGTTTCTATATTGTCATTTTTTGCTTCTACTAGAGCAATAACTGGTGCTTCTATGATTAGCTGCTCTGGCGATTTGCTAATCAGAAAATCGCAAAATCCGTTTAAGCCTTTTTGGGAATCTACAGTAAAGTCTTTGCCAGAAAATAGACCAATTTGATTGGAAAATTGTTTTCTTAGCTCAATTAGTATTGGCATGACAATCAGTTCAGAACGAGATTTTTCTGAGTTAATTGCTAAAGCTAGTGGAATATTATAATCTAGGGTTTCCGATAAAAAATTGCTGTAGCTTGCTTCGGGAATATTTGCAAATATTCCTACTTTTTCCGATAGCCGTATTCCAAACGATGACTTGATTTGTTCGATAGTAAACTGGCTATAAGGCATTTAGGCAATTTCGTAAAAACTTTGACTTATAAAATATAACACACGCAATTAATTAGTTCTACTGGTCATTAGTATCAACTTAAGGTCAAAGCTTCAATCCGGCAGGGGTTTCAACCCCTGTCTCAAAGCTTAAGTCCTCTGAAGAGGACTGAAGAAATGGCATTAAACTCATGAGTCCTCTTTAGAGGACTTTAGCTATTAGACAGGGGTTTTAACCCCTGGCACACTTTCAGGCTTAAGTTGACACCTATGAGATAAAGCCTAAGTCCCTACTCTAGCTTAACTTTTGAGAAGTCCTATTAAAAGCGGGATTAAGTCCAAGCCTTACAGATGTAGCAGAACGTTTAGGGGTACATAGGGCTTGCTGAAGCAGTGGTTCAAGTAAACACTGTATGGATTTTTGGACGAAGAAAGGTAGTAATGGTGCAAGAAAAACAGGTATAATCACTCAAAACCCGTGCATCACCATTTGCGATCGTGTA
>NZ_JARFTR010000276.1 GCF_029167235.1 Kamptonema sp. UHCC 0994
CGGTAAAGATACCGCCCAGAGGGCGGCGTTACGTATATAATCATCACAGTCAATCTTTAAAGGTTTACTAACTAACTGAGGTCAGACATGGATTTTTTCTCTAATACCCTCGCGCTATCGCGAATGCAATTTGCACTGACTGCCATCTTCCATATCCTCTGGCCAGTATTAACTACAGGCATGGGAATTTATCTAGTCATAGTCGAGGGAATGTGGCTCAAAACCCGCAATCCTGACTACTACCATCATGCTCGCTTTTGGGCAAAACTTTACGTCCTTAACTTCGGCATTGGCGTAGCTTCCGGCATCCCAATGGAATTTCAATTTGGCACAAATTGGGCTCCATTTTCCGAAGCAGCGGGCGATTTTTTCGGCAGTATTTTAGGCTTTGAAGCTGCAATGGCATTCATGCTAGAAGCAGGTTTTTTAGGCATCATGCTATTTGGCTGGGAGCGCGTTAATCCCGTCATTCACTATTTCGCTACAATCATGGTAGCCTTTGGTGCCAACCTCTCAACCTTCTGGATATTAGTAGCTAATTCCTGGCTACAAAGTCCCACAGGTGGAGACTTTGTGAATGGCAAATTTATCGTTTCCGATTACTTTCAAGCCATCCTCAATCCATTTATGCTCAATAGCGTTCTCCATATGTTCTTTGCAACATTAGAAACATCGCTATTTGTGATTGGTGGTATTAGTGCCTGGTACATCTTAAATAAGCGTCACTCAGCCTTCTTTTCTTACTCATTAAAGATTGTACTAGCCGCTGCGATCGCAGTTGCCCCTTTACAAATTTATATTGGGCATTTAAGCGCCGAACAAGTCTATCACTATCAGCCTACCAAACTAGCAGCAATGGAGGCTCAATGGGAAACAATTCCAGCCGGAAAATCTGCTGATTGGCTAGCCTTAGCTTTACCGAACGAAAAAGCAGAAAAAAATGACTGGGAACTAGCAATACCTAAAACATTAGGATTAGTTCTAGAATTCAAACCAACACTGTCAGAACCCGTCCTCGGCCTCAAAGAATGGAAACCAGAAGATAGACCCCGAATGGTAGGTTTAATCTACTATTCTTTCCGCATCATGGTAGCTATTGGTTTCTACTTTGCAGCATTAATGGCATTCAGTACAATTCAGTGGATTCGAGGCAAACTTTCTGCTGAAAATATTGCTCAACAAACTTGGCTAATGCGAGCTTGGATTTTAGCCGCTCCCCTGGGATATATTGCGGTAGAATCAGGTTGGATAGTGCGCTGCGTGGGTAGGCAACCCTGGACTGTTTACGGACAAATTCGCACCGCCGATGCTGTTTCTGCTATTCCCGCCAGTAATGTTTTAGGTTCCCTGATTACCTTTGCTACTGTCTACAGCTTTCTATTAATTTGTACCTTGTATTTTGGTAGCAGAATTATTCGTCAAGGCCCGAATTTCAGCTTGCCAGTACCAGGTTTAAATTTAGAAAATGAACCAGCAATTGAGACAGAACCCGCCGAACACATTCCCGATAGCCGACCAGCAGAAGCACAGCAATAGGAGATTTTATGACAGCTTTAGAGCATTTTCTTCCCCAAGTTTGGTTCGTAATTTTGGCTCTTTTTCTATTGCTCTATGTCATGCTAGATGGTTTTGACTTAGGCGTAGGAATTTTGTCCTTAACTGCTGATGACGAAGAACGGCGCGGCATTTTAATGACCAGTCTGGGCAATGTTTGGGATGCCAATGAAACCTGGCTTGTATTAATGGGAGGCGCACTTTTTGGTGCATTTCCCCTAGCTTACGGCACAATTTTAAACGCCTTGTATATCCCGATTATGATGATGTTGTTCGGGTTAATTTTTCGGGCAGTTGCCTTTGAATTTCGCGAACATTCTAACCGGAAATTATTCTGGAATTATGCTTTTGGGGCCGGAAGTTTTTTAGCATCTTTCGCCCAAGGTTTAGCCCTGGGTGGGGTGCTAGAAGGCATTGCAGTTGACCCATCGGGACACTTTATCGGCACAACTTGGGACTGGCTAACTTGGCGCTCAATTGTTGTCGCTTTAACGCTAATTCAAGGCTATGTTTTGATTGGTTCCACCTATTTGATTATGAAAACAGGTGAAGAACTACAAACTACTCACTATCGCACGGCGAAAATTGCTGCAATTACAACCTTGATTGGAGCAATTGTGATTACTATTACAACTCCTATTTTTTCTGAAACTGCGAGGGCAAAGTTATTTGATGCCCCGTTAGTTTATATTTTTGCCGTCATTCCTCTGCTGGGAGTGCTGTTAATTTGGTTATTGCTGAGAAGCATTGACCGTAAGGAAGAACGGACACCTTTTATCTGGACTATCCTAATTTTCTTGATGAGTTTCTTGGGGTTAGGATTGATAGTTTTTCCCTATATTATCCCAACTCAAATCACGATTTACCAAGCAGCAGCTTCCCCAAGTGCTCTGGTATTTATGATTATCTTCATTGGCTTTCTGATCCCGATTATGTTGTTTTACAACATCTACAATTATGTTGTTTTTCGGGGTAAGGTTGTTGGCGGTCATTATGGACAATGAAATGAACTAAGAAAGAAGGAAAAAGGGGAGCATCCAGATTTTTATGCTGTATATATCTTCTTCCTTCTTCCTTCTTCCTTCGTATTACTTCTGCTCACAAATCGGCAACTCAATCACAAACTCAGTACCCTCTCCCGATGCGGAACAACACCGCAAACGACCCCGATGATTTTCGTTTACAATTTGATAGCTAGTTGCCAAACCCATACCCGTACCTTTACCAACAGGTTTAGTGGTAAAAAATGGATTAAATATCTTTTCTTGTACCTCTGAACTCATCCCACAACCATTATCCTGAATGGATATAATAACCTGATTTCCTAAATTGATCGCAGTCGTAATTGTAATGCAGCCAAGATAATCCGATTCCTGGGTTAAATCTAGGCTAGAGCGCTGTTGTTCAATGGCATCAATAGCATTGACTAACAAATTCAGAAACACCTGATTTAATAAACCACCATAACATTCAATTAAGGGTAACTTTCCATAGTTCTTGACCACAGAAAGTTTTTTCTTTCCAGTACCTACATTCAAGCGATTTTGTAAAATAATTAAGGTACTCTCGATATTTTCGTGAACATCTATTTCCTTCAAATCTGCTTCATCTAAGCGCGAGAATGTCCGCAGAGACTTAACAATATCACTGATGCGTGTGGCTCCAGTTTTCATCGAGTTCAGCAAGTTAGAAAAATCACTTACTAGATACTCAAAGTCGATAGCTTTTGCAAATTCTGAAATCACCAGCGGTGGAATCGGATAATGCTCTTGGTAAAGGTGAATTAGCTCTATTAAGTCACTGGCATAATCGGCGGCGGGTTGAAGATTGCCGAAAATAAAGCTCACTGGGTTATTAATTTCATGGGCAATTCCTGCCACTAACTGCCCCAAACTAGACATTTTTTCGGATTGAATTAACTGAGTTTGAGTAGTTTGCAATCTTTTGAGAGTTTTTTCTAATTCTTCAGATTGCAGCCGCAGTTGAATTTCCGATTCACGTACTGTTGCTTCCGCCTTTATCCGCTCTATTTCCGCACCAGCACGAGTGGCAAAGATTCTCAAGATTGCTGACTGCATTTCTATATCTTGCACCATCGGCTTAGTGTCTAAAACTGTTAGTAATCCCAAATAATTACCAGCAGTATCTATAATCGACAAACCAGCATAACTTTCAGCTTTAATCGCCACTAAATAATCATCTTCAGGGAACAAGTGCTGCACAGAATTTGGGTATCGGCACACCTCGGTATTACTAGCAACATTTTTACAGGGTGTCCCGACTAGACTGTAAGTAAAATTATCGCAAAAGTCGTCTCCTGCCCAAAATGCTAGAGTTTTTGCGCTCGATTTTTCTGAGTCAACAAATTCAGAAATCACAGCATAACGTACTTCTAATACTTGTGCGAGATATTGAACGCAACTTTTGAAGAATTCTTCGCCTGTTTTAGCCGCCGTACCTTCGACAATTAAGCGGAGAGCTTGTTCTTGACGTTTGCGATCGCTAATATCTCTTGCTACCAAAACAACTCTATCTTCAGACATAGGAGAAATTCTCCCATCAAACCAGACTAAGCGATCCCCTATAGGTAATGAGTATTCCAACTGCGTCAGGGATTGATTAATAATGGCTTGGTGAACGGTGTTGAGGAATAAATCTGCGGCATCTTTGGGTAGTAATTCGTGCAGAGTTTTGCCTAAAACTTCTTTTGAAGGTTGGTATAATAGAGGAGCACAACTGGGAGCGATTTTTAGATAGCGTCCCTCTGCATTCAGGACAATAATCACATCCTGCATGGCGTTAAATAGGGCCATTAATTCTGCTTGAGAAGAGGCTAACTCTATTTCAGCTTGTTTGCGATCGCTAATGTCAGTTACAGTGCCAACATATCCTTCTATTTCACCTTCGCTATCGATCAGAGGTAAGGCTTGACCCATCACCCAAGCTATACTACTATCGGGATGTAGGAAGCGATACTCAGACCGAAATTGTTGTTTGACTAAGGCAGTTTCATACCATTCTTTAAAAACACGCTCTTTATCTTCAGGATGAAGAGTCCGAGCCCAATCTGGGCCAATAGCCTCTTCTTTAGTTAAGCCCGTAGTTTGCGACCAAGTTTGATTCACATAGAGGCAGTCACCCTTAGCATCAGTTAAATATACGCCGATTGGTGATGCTTCTGCTAGGGTTTCATAGCGTTTTTGGCTTTGTTCGAGTAAGATTTCAGCTTCTTTGCGATCGCTAATATCAAAGTTAACCCCAATGATCTTTTGCGGATTACCCTCTGCGTTGTGCTGAACTATACCGAATGCTTTAAGGAAATGAATGCTGCCATCAGGATGAATAACACGAAATTCAGTATCAAATTCTGCTTCTCCCAAAAGAGTTTGGCGAAGTAATGTTTCGCTGGTATCTCGGTCATCAGGATGTAACCCATTTGCCCAAATCTCGTAAGCTAATCTAGTCTCGGAATCTTTATTTATGCCATATAATTCGTACATCCGCTCGTCCCAAAAGAGGGTGTCAAGTACGAGATCCAATTCCCAACAACCAATTCCCCCAGACTTGAGTGACAATGACAAACGCTCAGATATTTCTTTTAGTTGGGTTTCAGCTTGTTTGCGATCGCTAATATCGCTATGAGTACCAATAAACCGCAAAGGTTGACCTTCTTTGTCCCATTCAATCACCTGACCGCGATCTAAAATCCACTTGTAGGAACCATCTTTACAACGCAGGCGATGTTCATTGCGATAAGCAGAGGTTTCGCCGTTCAGGTGTTTGGCAAAATCTTCATAGCATTGGGCTTTATCCTCTGGATGTACCCGACTATCCCACTCAACTAAATCATTAACAATTTCATCTTCTTCGTAGCCCAGCATCGCTTTCCACTGCCGAGAAAAGATCGCTTCATTGGTTTTGAGGTTCCAATCCCAAGTGCCATCTCCGGCTCCTTCTATTGCCAACTGCCAACGGCTATTACTTTCCTGCAAGGCGATTTCTGCTTGTTTTTGAGCGTGGATATAACGGGCTATTCCTAAACAGGAAACCACTTGCCCTTCGTCATCTCGCAGGGCTGATAAATTTGAAGAGTGCCAGTAATAGTTGCCATCCTGATGCAAAACTCGGTATTCGATCCCCCGCAGTTTCTCACCTTGCAAAGATCGCTGAACCGCCTCTACACAAATTGGTAAATCTTCTGGGTGAATCCACTGATCAAAAGCACGATCTAACAATTCTGCTAGTTCATATCCCATAACATCTTTAAAGTTGGGACTAAGATAGCTGAATGTGCTATCAGGATCGATCATATAAACCATATCATTGAGATTTTCAATGATGCTGCGGAATTTATTTTCGCTGGTTCGTAGAGCGATTTCTGTGGCTTTACTTTTTGTGATATCCCGAATATAACCATGCCACAAGGTAGCGCCATCAAGTTCTCGTTGAGGTGTACCATTACCCACTAACCACAGCATCCGCCTATTGGGTAAACAAACTCGATATTCGCAATACCAAGGGGTAAGATGTTCGGCGGATTCAAGAATGGATTGAGTGACGCGATCGAGGTCATCCGGGTGGATAACACTAAAAACTTTAGAAGCATCTTCGTATACTTCTTCTGGGGAAACGCCATAAATTTCTCGCATTCCCTCGCTAGAGTATGGAAAATGGAAAGTACCATCAGGATGCTGACGAAACTGATAAATAACTCCGGGGATTTGGCGGGCAATTTGTTCTAGGCGACTTTGTGACTCAATGCGATCGGTAATGTCGGTAGTAATGCCATCAATGCGAATTGGTTTTCTGGTTTCGTCATAGACCAAATAAGAGTTAACAGACAACCAGCGCACCTCTCCATCGGGTCGAATTATGCGATATTCTGTTCTAGTTTTCCCCCGATCTGCGAGTTTAGTAAAAGCATTGGCAATACTACTTTTATCGTCGGGATGAACGACTTCAAACCAGAGGTTAGGGTTAGCGAAAAACTCTGCTATCGAGTAGCCAAATATTTGTTCTACAGCGGGGTTAATGTAAATCGTCTCAAAGGTTTCCGGGTGGATTGACCACACTACTCCCTCAACAGAATTTAAAATACTTTCCAGTCTTTGCTGAGATTGCCGTAATTGAGCTTGGGTTTGCTCTAGTTCGCTGACAGGTTCGCTAATTTGCCCATCTAGCTGTTGTGTCAGTTCCTTCACCTTTGCTTCTGCTTGTTTGCGTTCTGTAATATCTCGCATTACGGATAAGTGGCGGTGGGGTAAAAAGTTAGCCGTCGCCGCATATTCCACTATACGAATATTCCCGTCAGCCCGCACTAAATGGAACTCACCGCGCACTTTTTCTTGTTGCTGAAATTCTTGCCATCCTGCTTGGAAATTAAATCCCGGTTCCGCAAAGTCATAGATGCAGCGCCCCAGAAGTTGCTCTTTCTCTAGACCAAATAATTCACAGGTGGCGGGGTTGACATCTAGGTAACACCCTCGATCGTCTGCGATCGCCATTCCATCCAGTACAGTCTCAAACAGCGTCCGCAATTGACGATCTCTCAGGGATAACAGAGTCGGATCGTCTGTATCCACCGGCCGATCGAGCAGAAAGTCGTAACTTAGGGAGGATGACATAGACCTTGAATTGGTTTAATAAAAACTTTTTTATACCAATCAAGTATAGTCCAAAGTCCCTTGGGTCGATCCGGGGTATCTGCATGGATCTGCGTCAAGGAAACACAAATCTTATCAAATCCGGTTACATCCTTCCTTCTTCCTTATAAATTATTGTGTGAAAAATTAGAAACCGGATTTCTCTAAGAAATCCTGTTTCTACCTAGTTGTTCAGAGGAGAACCATATTTATGCAAAAGTGGGGATAAATCCAGAGATTCTTGCATCTGGAAAAAAGCTAAAAGCCGCTTCGCTATGCGAGCAACACCACCTTTAACATTAGACTCAACATTTAATGGCATAACAGGATCGTGTAGCGATAAACGTAACAAAAACCAGCCATCTTCATTGGCTGAAACACAGGAAATTCGCAAGCCTTCATAGTTATTGGGAACTATTTGCCAGTCTGTCTGCATTGCCGCAAATTCTTGTAGTTTTTCAATTATACTATTACCATGAGACTTGAAATCATCCACAGCAATTTTAATCCGAAACTCGGCACTTTCTTCGGGTTCTTTTAAATTAGCAATTAAATCTGGCAAAGATTGATTAGCCAATTTTGCTTTAGCCAATTCAATCAATAATTTACTAACTAAGTAAGCGCCATCATCCAGAAAGTAATTTTCTTGCAATGCTCCGTGTCCAGAAGTTTCAATAGCTAACCATGATTCCTGTCCGCTTTGATTGAGACGAATAGATTCATCAATTACATTTTTATAGCCGCGTTTAAAGCGATGGTGAATCCCTTTTAAATCCTCTTCAATGAATTGTGTTAAACCATCAGATGTGATAGAATCGGTGACAATGGTAGATCCAGGATGCTCTTTTAAGATAATCGCAGAAATCAAGGCAATTAAGCGATTGCGATTAAGTTCTTTCCCCGTTCGATCGACAGCCGCACTGCGATCTACATCGGTATCAAAAATAATTCCAAAGTCAGCTTGATGTTTAATTACTGCTTGACAAATTGACTGCATTGCTGCTTTATCTTCGGGATTTGGTACGTGATTGGGGAAAGTACCATCGGGATCTAAAAATTGACTACCTGTGGTGTCTGCACCTAAAGGTTTTAACACTTTGTCAACATAAAATCCGCCCGCACCATTACCAGCATCGACAACAATTTTCAATCCGGTTAGTGGTTGCTCAAAATTATCGGGATGATTAACTGCTTCCCGGATTTTTGTGACAAATTGGTTGGCATAAACTGAGATAAAATCATGCTTTGTAATATTGCCTTTAGTTGCGGCTAGCTGAAAATTATTGGCTTCAGCTAATGTTAAGATATCAGTAATATCTTTTTTTTGTAACCCTCCTTGGGCGGTGAAAAATTTTAAGCCGTTGCGATTAAATGGTAAATGGCTGGCGGTTAGCATAATCGCGCCGTCGCAAGTAAATCCAGAGGTAATGGTACTCATAAACATGGCTGGAGTTGAAGCCATTTCAAAGTCATAAACTTGGCTACCAACTGAGGCGATACCTTCCATAACTGCTTGCATTAAGGTTGGCCCAGATAGGCGACTGTCGCGGCCGATGGAAATGGTTAATTCTGCTGCTGGCTTGTTAATTTTTTGGGCAAGCCAATGGACAAAAGCTTGACCTAAAATTGTCGCAATTTCGGGGGTGAGATTGACCTTTTCATCGGGAATACCTTCGAGGGCGATACCGCGAATGTCTGAGCCATTTTGGAGTTTTGTCCAGTTGAAGTTTTGCATGATTGTTGATGGTAATATTATGGTGGCAAATTTAGTATAGTATGTTAGTGTACACCAGTTTTTGATCTGAGATTGTTACATTTGTTGCCATTGATAGGAAGTAAGTCTTACTTTTTTTGCTAGTCAGTCAAATTTTCTAAGTCAGCTAAATCTTGCAATCTTCCTGATGCTTTTTTATTTTTTCTCAAATTATCTAAGTCAATAAAATTAACGACAATATCATCAATAAAAACTTCTAACCGCAAAGGATAACAATCCTCAAAAATAACGCCGTCAATATTCGTCAATAAGTCTATTCGATTAGGAGGGTAGCCAAGCTGAATAATTTGTTCAGGAGTCAGAAAGTCTTGAGTTTGTAAACCTAAAGAACTAAAACCAAATTGCTCTAAAGCTTGAAGTAAGTTATTTGCATTGTCTAAGCTACTTTCTATCCAGATCCATGTCTTTTGTATAACGCGGATGACCATGTATTGCTACTGCATAGCCGCCAACAACAAGATATCGAACATGATTATCGTTGAGAAATTGTATAAACTCTTTGAAGTCTTGATTGAGCATTATGACCTTTCCATTGGTGATAGTTATGACGAATTTCTTCTAAGGCTTCAAGTCTGGCTTGATAAGATTGAGTTTGCCAATAAGCAAAATCACTTTTTTGTTCTTTGAGGTTAATTTTTCGACAAAAAACTTGTCTTTTAAGTGAATTATCCATTGGTTTACCTATGCTATTTAAAATCTCGATGGAGATGCCCAGAAATACTCTTTAAGAAGGGAGATTTTGATGTTTCTTCCTCCCTTTTTCAAGTAGTGGGGATCTCCTAGTTTGAAAATACACCTAGTCGCGTTCAATGCTGTAAATTGCCTCTAACCGGAACTCACCATGAGCAGGGACTGCCACAATATCCGTCGCCGCATTGGTGGTTTCTACGCAGATTAAACGCTGATAATCGCTATCATCAAGGTCGCCCATGCTAGCAGAAATCTTCACCCAGGGATTCCAAACTACGGCGGATTTACTACCAGAGGATTTAATGCGAATCCGACGATTGAGGGAGGCATCGTCAATGACTAATTCCTTGGTAACATTGAGATAGATTCGATCTACTTCACCTGCGATCGCAATCGCACCGATTTGAGTTTTTTCTACACCACCATCAACCTTATCTTGATACTGAGTATTTTCTAATCCCAAAACCTGCACGCGGTTGATATCCCCGACTTGGAAATAGGTGTGGAAAGCTTGGGTGAGGGGAAATGCTTTATCCCCTAAATTGCGGGTAATTAATTCTACAATAAGGGTATTGCTAACAGTAATGGCGATCGCAAGTTCAAAGGCTTGAGGCCAAATCGCTCTAGTTTCCTCAGTATCCTTAAGTCCTAGAATAACCTTAGTTGCGCCGTCTGGGGTGGTAGCGGTGTTAATCACATTCCAAAGGCGATTTCGCACGAATCCATGACTGGGACGACCTAAACCTTCGGGATCGGGGCCAAACCAAGGCCAACAGATGGGAATGCCGCCTTTGATGGCTTTTCCTTCAGCATAATAGGCTTTTTCACTCAGGAACATCAAGTCTGTGGGTTCGGTGGCGGGTTTGAAGGACAATACTTGGCCAGAATACACGGAAATCAAGGCTTTGGCTTGGCCATTGTCGATGTGAATCATCGGAAAACCACCCTTTCCGGCGGCAAAGGTGAGATGGCCGGCAATGCCATAATCGGTGTTTAATTGGTCAATACTCATGGAGTCGGCCTGGTGAACTGCTTCCCAATTATCTGATAGTATGGCGGCTAGATTTTCTTTAATTGGTGAGTTTGACTATATTTTGAGGAGTGCGATCGCCCCATAAAAAACTCAACTCCTGTCTATACTTGGTACGTGCAACTATGATATAAAACTACCAAGAATCTACCAGCGAATCGGTGATTCTACTCCCCAAGCGTCCTCCCTTATTCCTCCTTCTTTTAAAAATGAGCATCCTCGTTGAGAACGTATCGAAGAGTTTTGGCAGCTTCCAAGCTGTTGACCAAGTAAGCGTAGAGATTAAATCCGGCTCTTTAGTAGCGCTGTTGGGGCCTTCAGGATCGGGCAAATCTAGCTTGTTGCGGCTGATTTCAGGTTTAGAAATGCCTGACTCTGGCAAAATTTGGCTTACTGGTCAAGATGCCACCCATCAAAACGTCCAAGAAAGAAATATCGGGTTTGTATTTCAACACTACGCCCTATTTAAGCACATGACCGTGCGGAAAAATATCGCCTTTGGGCTGGAACTTCAGAAGCGACCCCGTGCAAAGGTAAAAGCACGAGTAGAAGAATTATTAGACTTAATTCAATTGCAAGGATTAGGCGATCGCTATCCCTCTCAACTTTCTGGCGGCCAACGCCAGCGAGTCGCCCTCGCCAGAGCCCTAGCAGTTGAACCCAAAGTATTACTATTAGATGAACCCTTCGGAGCCCTTGATGCCAAAGTCCGCAAAGATTTACGGGCCTGGTTGCGACGACTCCATGATGAAGTTCACGTCACCACAGTGTTTGTCACTCACGACCAAGAAGAAGCAATGGAAGTTGCCGATGAAATTGTTGTAATGAACAAAGGAAAAGTTGAACAAGTTGGCACGCCAGCAGATATTTACGACCGACCAGCTAGTGCTTTTGTGATGAGTTTTATCGGGCCAGTGAATGTATTACCTAGCAGTTCTGGGATTTTCCAAAGTAGCGGTTTTGACTCAGCTAACCCAGAAATTTTTCTGCGTCCTCACGATGTTGTGATTCAAATAAAACAAGATGAGCTGACAGTACCAGCAAAAGTTAACCGAGTAATACATTTGGGCTGGGAAATTCAAGCTGAATTAATCTTAGATGATGGTCAAGTAGTCACTGCTAACCTGACGCGAGAGCGATTTGACCAGTTGCAGTTGCAGCCGCAGCAACAGGTTTATATTAAGCCAAAAGATGCCAAGTCTTTTCCACTTTACTATTCTATTTAGTAGTTGTAAAATGTTAAATCCTTCTTTCTGATAGCAAGTAAAAACACTTACATTTAGTAAATTCAATAAAATATCTTAAGTGAAGATCCATTGCCGATCGCCATTAAAATGTAGTACCTGATACATTTTACACAGATTGTTGCCGAAAGAGCCTAGAAACAAGCTCCGATCCTAACTCAGTTGTTGTAGGAAACCTGGTTTTTTGTACAATTCCTTCGATAGACAAATGTTTTTGACACTCCCAGTCTAAAGACATAGGGATTCTTAAGAACAAAATTTGGGGGATGAATCCGCTCAAAATTTAATTGTACTAGGAGTGCTATCATACACATTATTGCCGACCAACTGGGTGAAAAACTCGACAGTTGGCAATCGTGCTGTACAGTTTCTTGTACAGAAATCAAAAAGTAGCCACAGACTCAATTATTGAGCGTTGAGCGAGTGGATCGTCGGTGATTGGCAAACCAGTTAAGAATCAAACTGTGGGCGGATTTATCCCCCAAATTTTGTCAGAGAAGAATCCCCGCTTATGACAAACAGGAGAGTGTCAATCACAGCAATTAGCGCTAGGATCTAGATCGATATCAGTTGTGCGGAATATTCGCAAGGTAAAATATGACAACATTAGCACTCACGAGAGAAAACGTAGAACAAGTTCTGGATGAATTGCGGCCCTACCTGATGTCCGACGGCGGAAACGTTGAACTGGTAGAGATTGAAGGCCCAGTAGTCCAACTGCGATTACAAGGAGCTTGCGGTTCTTGCCCCAGCTCAGCAATGACCTTGAGAATGGGAATTGAGCGCCGCTTGCGTGAAACTATCCCAGAAATTGCCGAAGTTGAACAAGTAATGTAAGCCGATCTTAAAGTAATTGGTTAACAGTTAACAGTTAACAGTTAGCAGTTAGCAGTTAGCAGTTAGCAGTTAGCAGTTAACAGTTAGCAGTTAACAGTTAGCAGTTAACAGTCAACAGTTAACAGTTAACAGTTAACAGTTAACAATTACCAATTATGAAAATTTTACTGGTAGAAGATGACGAGTATATAGCCCAAGCTCTCAGCACTACCCTTGCCGAGCAACATTATACTGTTGACGTGGCCAGTGATGGTCAAGCAGGATGGGAATATGCAGAGGCTTTTAACTATGATTTGATATTGCTGGATGTGGTGCTGCCAAAACTGGACGGGATCGCACTTTGTCGCCAACTGCGATCGCGACACACCACAACTCCGATTCTTCTATTAACATCTCGCGATAGTTGTGCTAATAAAATAGAAGGACTTGATGCCGGGGCTGATGACTATGTAGTTAAGCCTTTTGACGTTTTAGAATTATCAGCTCGGATTCGGGCGATTCTGAGGCGAGGAAGTGCAGCATTACCACCAATTTTGGAATCGGGTCAACTACGACTTAACCCTAATACCTATGAGGTAATTTACGAAACCCAACCCGTCAATTTAACCCCGAAAGAATACGCTCTGCTAGAGTTATTTTTGCGTAATAGCCAGCGCGTTTTCAGCCGCCGTGCGATTTTGGATAGTGTCTGGTCATTTGAAGAATCGCCAGCGGAGGAAACCGTAAGAGCTCATATTAAAGGTTTACGGAGCAAGTTAAAAGCAGCAGGTGCGCCACCAGATTTAGTTGAAACAGTTTACGGTTTAGGCTATCGTCTCAAGCCAGACACAAGACAAAAAACAACAGGAAACTTGACATCAAATACTCCTCAACCAGAAGATTTATCGCTGCCATCGCTCCCACCAAAACTGGGAAATAGCAGCAATCTTAAAGACAATATTAACTTACAAGCAACCGATCGCATTGCAACAGAGTCCCAAAATTCTAATGCACTCCTTAGCAACAAAGAATTTAGCAACAAAGAATCATCCTTGAGCGATGCCATAGCGAAAGTTTGCGAACGGTTCAAAAGTAGCATTAGCGATCGCATCGCCATCTTCGATCAAACCCATGTTGCCCTAAGCCTTGGTCAACTCAGTGATGAACTGCGACAGCAAGCAAGTCAAGAAGCTCATAAACTCATAGGTTCCTTGGGAACCTTTGGTTTAGCGGAAGGTTCACGCCTGGCCCGCGAGATCGAAAATCTGCTTCAGAGCAATCTTAAACAAGACCAAGCACCACAACTTTCCGAGCTCGTGGCGACTTTGCGCCGTGAGTTAGAGCAGGAGAGCGGGGAAGCTCTCAATCTCTTGAGCGCGGGAGATGAGGAAGTTAAATCTTCCCCATCCTCCCTAACTTCGAGATCCTTGCCACCCTCCCCATCTCCTTTGCTGTTGATCGTTGATGAGGATGAGTCCTTTACTAAAGATTTAGCTGGAGAGGCCCACAGACAAGGTTTACGAGCCGAAGTTGCAAGGAATTTGTCAGCAGCTAGAGCTGTTTTTTGCCAGCCTAACAGGAACGGCAATTCATTGTATCCAGACGTTGTGTTGCTTGACCTCAAGCTTAATGAAGGAGAAGAAGAAGAACTGGAAAGTTCCTATCAATTGTTAGCAGATTTCACTAACCAAACACCGTCCGTGCCCGTAGTCGTATTTGCTCGTCAGGGCAATTTTGCTGAGCGAGTAGAAGTTGCTAGACTAGGAGGAAGGGCATTTTTACAGAAACCAGTGCTGCCTACTCAGGCGATCGAGGTAGTGCTAGATACAATCAGACATTCCCGCACTGCCGAAGCTAAAGTCTTGGTAGTAGACGATGACCCCGAAATGCTAGCAGCTCTGCAAGTATTGCTAGAACATTCGGGAGTAAAAACTCTGACCCTAGATGACCCGCGACAGTTTTGGGAAATCCTAGAGTTGGTTGTACCCGACTTGTTAGTTCTAGATATTGAAATGCCTTACTTAACTGGAATCGAGCTGTGCCTGACAGTTCGCAACGATCCCCGTTGGAACGGAGTTCCCGTACTGTTCCTCACTGCCCATACTGATGCCAAGACAGTACATCAAGTATTTGCGGCGGGAGGAGATGACTACGTAACCAAGCCAGTAGTAGGGCCAGAACTGGTAAATCGTATTTTCAACCGCTTAGAGCGCAGCCAGCTACTCCGTAGTAGAGCTGAAACTGATGCCATGACAGGAGTTGCCAATCGCCGCCGCTCTACTCAAGACTTGAGTCAATTTTTGCACCTAGCCGATCGCCACAAGCAACCGCTCTGCTTTGCCCTCCTGGATTTAGACCGCTTTAAGCAGGTTAATGACCAGTATGGTCATGCGATCGGCGACGCAGTGCTGCGGCGCTTAGGAGAACTATTACTCCGCACCTTCGGCCGTCAAGATGTGGTAGCTCGTTGGGGTGGTGAGGAATTTGTGGTTGGGATGTACGGGATCGCAAAGCAGGATGCGATCGAGAGCATTGGTGATGTTCTTGTTAACTGGAGGAGTGAAGAATTTGTTGATGCCGAGGGTGGTAAGTTTCGAGTCAGTTTCAGTGCTGGTATTGCCGAGTATCCCTCTGACGGTAATGATTTACAGGCTTTATACCGAGCTGCTGATCAGGCGCTTTACCAAGCTAAAGCTGCTGGGCGCGATCGCGTGGTGGCAGTTTAATTAAAATAAATAAAAGTATGTAAATAGATTTCATAAAAATGTTGAGCTTAAATACAAAGCGGATATTGATATAAAAATGTTGAGCTTAAATACAAAGCGGATATTGATCGTAGATGATGCAGAAGATATTCGGGAAGTAGCTCAAGTCAGCCTCGAACTGTTGGCGGGCTGGGAGGTACTAACAGCTAGTTCTGGAAAAGAGGGTGTGGCTAAAGCTATTATTGAGCAGCCTGATGCTATTCTTTTGGACGTGATGATGCCGGGCCAAGATGGCCCGACTACTTTTCAACAGTTACAAGCTAATAGTGCTACTCAGCACATCCCCGTAATTTTATTAACTGCTAAGGTAATGCCTGGCGACTCCGCACACTTTGCTAGTTTGGGAATTGTTACTGTAATTTATAAGCCTTTTGAACCGTTGAACTTGCCTGTTCTGATGGCAGAAGCTCTGGGTTGGAGTGTAGATTAAATCGCCATTGTGAAATTATTTTACCTTTTGTAACAATTTTCTCGCTCTTCACGAGTTCTTCATATTTTACCGATAACTTCAATTGTATGGTCGGGGATCGCAGAAAAGATGCCTATTTGGTATCAATTCTAACTATTTACATAAACCCAGGTTGAAATGAGAATACTGGGGCTTTGACTAGAGTCAAGGTATTCTCTTTGGATTAGTAACTTTTTGAGAAAATCGGTTATCGTTCTGTTCTAAATCTGGTTTAACAAACATCATGAATACTTGCCCTTGCTGTTCCGCTCAATTACTCCGCCACGCTCGTCATAATAGCACCTACTGGTTCTGTCCTGACTGCTGGCAGGAAATGCCAGATTTGTCGGAGATGGTTTTAGCTCCTAATAAACACATGAAAAAATTAGATAGCTTGACCAAGTTGTCTACCTGGATACCTAGATTAAGAGCTTTGGATGAGATAGAAATTGCTTAGCCTGAAACAATACTACGGACTGTTTTACGAGGAAACTTACGAGAGGAAAGCAGTTCTGGATAATAATACAGCAGATTGCAAGTTTATTAATGACAGTAGCACCATTAGTAATTCAGACTACTATTGATCTATGAGTCTTAAGCGTACTCTATCAACTTGTAATCTGCTTTATGGCGTTTTTCAGTTGCCTAATATAGTAACCGCCACAACGGTTAGGACATTCTCGATCGCCCAAACCCTAAAATGAATATATAAAGCAGATATTCTTATGATTAGACGAGCAAACTATTGGTCAAATTAACGGACTTAGCCTTGAGAATGTGCTAAATTTGCGACGATCTTAGCAATTCATATTCAGCCCAATGAATTTGATTGAACAAAAGTCACAGTTAAAGCGGTCAACAGTCGGCTAAAATAGTCAAACATTTAGAAACAGGCAAAAAGGGGCTTCGGTGACAGCGGAGGAGGCAACTTCAAAAAATAAACAGCAAAAAATGCCAGGACAAATATCCCTGGCCTCAACTTATTATGGCTTACTAGGGCTAGATCCTTCAGCCTCAAGCAGAGAAATTCGGCAAGCATACCGGGAACTCAGCAAACGCTACCATCCCGACACCACCCATCTACCAACAGCGATCGCCACCTCCAAATTTCAACAACTCAACCTTGCCTATGCTACCCTCAGCAACCCAGAACGTCGTCTCAATTACGATCGCAACATCGGCTATTCACGCTTAACCATAATTCAGCCCCCAACAGACTTAAACCATCCCTCCAACTCCCCAAATAACTCCAACTCAGCCTACCTAGATCCCACCGATCGCCCCCTCTCACCCGGAGAAATATTCATTCTCTTCATCCTCGGCCTTACCCTACTCGGCTGTCTAGCCCTGGCGATCGCGATCGCCTTAATTCGAGGTAATCAACAATAACAACCCAAAACAAGGATAATTTATTTTTATTCTTGTTAAAAGTTTGAAATAGCACAGAGCCCCATCAATCACCACTTAATAGCCCATGAAAATTTATACCTTTAATGCACCTCCTGATACTCGTGTAGAATTACTATGGCCCCTCCGACCAAATAATAGAGATCCAGCCTTTAACAAACTCATTGCAGAAAATCAGTGGACTGAAACACACTCTTTAAAAGATTGCGATCTAGCCATCTATCCTAAAAAAGCCTTCGATCCAGAAAGCCGTGTTTTTGATAACTCTGTTTTGAATGCAGTTAAAGAAGCAGAAATTCATAGCAAGCCATTGATTATAGATGCAACTTGCGACTTAGATACACCCTTAGACTTACCAACAGCAAACATTCTCCGCTTTGGCCTTTATAAAAGCTTAAAAAAAATATTTGAGACAGAACGTCCTTACTGGTCAAATCATAAAACAAAAACCAAGTTAGAATCTCTAGAAATCTTACCTCAAACTCAAAAACCTGCTGTTGGTTTTTGTGGAACCACATCAGCCCTAGGCAAATATTTTAAAATAGGCAAAACCCTGCCTTTCCCAGTATCAAAAACCTTGTTATCTCAAGGCAGTCTTGCCCAAAAAATAGACATGAGATTGAAAAAAGGAATGAGCCATCAACTCAGAAAAATTGCCATGAATTTACTAGAAGAAGATCGAAGAATAGACAGTAATTTTGATATTACAAATACCCTGGAAGATTATTACAACCCAGCCAATACCAATAGAGTTTTACTAGAAAATAGATTCATAGACAATATGAACAAATCAGACTATTCCTTGTGCGTGAGGGCAAATGGCAATTATTCCGGCCGTTTTTATATGGCTTTAAATGCCGGTTGTATTCCTTTAGTAATAGACACTGATGTAGAAATTCCATTTGAAGAAAAAATTCATTTGATCAAAGTACCGCTAAAATCGTTACATAAGATAGGAGACTTGGTATTAGAACATTTTGAAAAACACACCACCAAACAACTCCAAGAAATGAAACTAGAAAACCGCGATATTTATAACCAGCTTATGGCTCCAGATCGATTCATCCCCAACTTTATAGAAAGCATCTTGCAAAAACATAATAGCTAATAGCAGATTAAAATCACCTAGCACCCAGTTCCAATAACTACCAATTACCAACAACTAATGAGCATTCCTTCCCCCGATACCCCCTTGTACAACCATCCCCTCCCCGAAATAGAGCAATGGCTAAAAAGCCGGGGTTGCCAACAAGACCGCAGCGAACTCCACTGCTGGCGAATTCAGCGGCCCACCTGGGAAGCAGAACTCTCCCTAGACATCGACCAACTTACTGTCCGCTACCTTCACGCCGGAGCCGACGGTAAAGACATTCAACGAGCCTTTAAATACTCTCTGAGCCGCCGGGATATTGAAGCCGCCGTTTTTTCTGGCCCGTAATTATCGATGGGAGACGGGAAGCGAGGGAGATGGAAGACAAAAATTTCTCTGCCCCTCTGCTACCGTACTCCCCTGCCCCCGCCTCTCGTCTTCCTTCAAACCGTCAAGGCGATTAGGACAACTTTATTTGTTGAACGTAACGCCGCCTTCGCTTACGGTGCCCTAACCGCCCAGAGGGCGGCGTTACGGATATCTGTCTTAACTGTCATGGCGACTGCTATATAAGAAAGTTAAATTGACGGATTTTTTTAATGTATTCATTCTTTCAATTAATCAACTTATAGAGTTTTAAAATTTTTTAATAAAAACTACCCTAATATCTTGACTTCTAGTTTTTTAGTGAGGAGGAGCAATTTCCATTTATGAAACTTACTCAAAGTTAGGACTTATGCAACGAGATAAACAGCGCTCGCGTCAAAATCGCCTTAGATAAATTTGTTAGATTAAATACTGGCTGGGAAAAATCATACCATTGACTTATGACTTTGAACTGAAAATGCGGTATAATCTTCTTTAGCACTCCCTGGCTTTCTTTTCCAACAAGTGTGTAAGTCGTGACTGTGAGGAGTGTAAGGTAGAGCCGCGAATTTAGACAGCAACCAAAACGTTGAAAAACCTTTTTAAAAGCCAATGCAGCCAGATTCTCAAACATCTTCCAATTTAGCTCTTGTCTCAGTTATTATCCCTGCATACAACGCTGAACAATTTATTGAACAAACTCTGAAAATAGCTATCGCGTTTTAATCATTCCATTGTGTATTTTACTTAGTATCACAAATTTTTAACCAGATTTTAACTGTTAGTTACTCTTTCTTAGAGCGCAGCGAATCAGGAAAGATTATGAATATTTTAGCTACAGAAAGTTGGCAGACTAGCAAAGCATTAAATATATTTGTTAACTTGATCTCAAATGCTTGTACGATTATTGTCTTGGCCACACTGTTACTACTCATCTCTTGGCGACTCACATTAATTATCAGTATATCCCTCTTTCTAATCTCCCAATTCATCCACTTTGTAACACACCGAGTCAAGCAGTTGGCACAGCAAGCTGTAGAAGCTAATTCTCAGTTAGCTGTGCGAATGTGGGAGGGATTAGGAGGAATGAGAGCGATCCGTTCCTTTGGGCAAGAACCTTACGAGCAAGAACGATTCGATCGTGCTTCTGAGCACGTAAGAAATACATTTTTACAACTCGATGTATTGGGAGGAATAATCAATCCCCTCTATGAAGTTCTTTCTGCAGTCCTCTTATTAGTAATTTTGGGGATTTCTCTTCTACAAAATCAGTCAGCTATGCCAACGCTACTGACTTTTTTATTCATCCTTTACCGCTTACAACCCCAGGTACAACAAATAGATGTGGCGAGGATAGGTTTAATCTCTACCAGTAGTTCCGCACAACTGGTAATGTCTTTTTTAGAAACTGCTGATAAACCTTATATTCGCTCTGGTAATGTTCCCTTTGATAAGTTAAAACAGGCAATCTATTTGGCTCTTTCGTACTTACTATGCTAAAATATTAGTAAATAATTGGTATCAAAGTTAATTATGAAAAAGATAATGACCAAACTGCTAAACCTACCCGGAGTTATAGTAGAAGACAGCAGACAAACAGA
>NZ_JARFTR010000292.1 GCF_029167235.1 Kamptonema sp. UHCC 0994
CGGTTATTGCACCGCCCAGAGGGCGGCGTTACGGATATTTGCACTACTACTTAACCGCTAACAAATCATCATGTCATCTACAATCATTCAACTCTTATTAATCGGCTTAGCCGCTGGCGTTGCTGGTGGTATGTTCGGCATCGGCGGCGGCGCAATTATGGTGCCAGCAATGGTATTATTAATGGGCATGGATCAGAAATTTGCAACAGGCACTTCCATTGCTGCCCAAATTTTCCCCATTGGCATCTTAGCAGCTATAGTTTACTATCGCAATGGCAACTTGAATATTAAACACGCCGTCTTGATTGCTATTGGCTTAGTTATCGGCAATCTTTTCGGTGCACTGTTTGCAAATCAACCTTACATCAGTAGTGAAATGATGAAGAAGCTTTACGGCATATTTCTCTTAGCTATTGGGTGCAAATACTTGTTCTTTAAGTAAAACTTGACCCTACATTAATGCTGGTCGCGTTTTGCGTAATTTGGTGGTTCCTTTGCCTATTGTGGGCTGGCAATACTGTGATTTTACGTAACGCCGCCATCCTGGCGGTTTCTTTATAGCAACCTTCTTGGCAGTTAAGACATTCTGATTTCCACCAAACTCGCTGATTCTATTCCCTTCTTTCCCCTCTTTCCCCTCTTTCACGCTTCCCCTAGCCTAAGCGCCCCTAGCCCCTAACTTTTGACCGCCAGGATGGCGGCGTTACGGATACTATGGTCTTGGCAGTTGCTATATATTAAAATCTATAGTTCCACAAGCGCCACGCCCTCCAACCAGCTAAACGCCCCCAAACTAATCCCAAATCAAAAAATGACAGTCAGAGTTCGCATCGCCCCCTCTCCCACCGGCAATCTACACATCGGTACCGCCAGAACCGCCGTATTTAACTGGCTATACGCCCGCAACACTGGCGGTAAATTCATCCTGCGGATAGAAGACACAGACTTAGAGCGATCGCGCCCAGAATACACCGATAACATCCAAACAGGCCTCACCTGGCTCGGCCTTACCTGGGATGAAGGCCCCAGTTTTCAATCCCAACGTCTAGACTTATACCGTCAAGCAGTCCAAACCCTCTTAGACAAAGGACTCGCCTACCGCTGCTACACCAGCGCCGCAGAACTCGACCAAATGCGGGAAGAACAGAAAGCTAAAAAACAAGCCCCCCGTTACGACAATCGCCACCGCCACTTAACCCCTGAACAGCAAACCGCCTTTGAAGCCGAAGGTAGACAACCCGTAGTCCGCTTTATCATCGACGACGATCGCACTATATCCTGGCATGACATGGTACGCGGAACAGTCACCTGGAAAGGTAGCGACCTCGGCGGCGACATGGTAATCGCTAGAGCTTCCAGCGGTAGCGAAATCGGCCAACCTCTTTACAACCTTGCTGTTGTCGTCGATGACATCGATATGAATATTACCCACGTCATCCGAGGGGAAGATCACATCGGTAATACTCCCAAACAAATTTTGCTCTATGAAGCCTTGGGAACCGCACTCCCCGAATTTGCCCACACGCCCCTAATTTTAAATAAAGAAGGACAAAAGCTTTCTAAACGCGACGGCGTAACCTCTATTTCCGACTTTAAAGACATGGGTTACATCCCCGAAGCATTAGTCAATTACATGACGCTGTTAGGTTGGACACCTCCCGATTCCACCCAAGAAATCTTTACACTCTCAGAAGCAGCTCAACATTTTAGCTTCGATCGCGTCAACAAAGCAGGGGCGAAATTTGACTGGGACAAACTTAATTGGCTCAACAGTCAATATCTACACAAAATGGCAGTGCCGCAATTGACAGATTTGTTGATACCCTATTGGCAGACAGCGGGTTATGACTTCGATCCAGCGAGCGATCGCCCTTGGCTCGAACAAATCGCCTCCCTGGTTGGCCCTAGTCTCGTCCGTCTCAAAGATGCCGTCGATATGAGCAAATTGTTCTTTACCCCAACCTTGGAGTGCGAAGAAGAAGCCACTGCTCAATTGCAGCAACCAGGCGCAGCAGACGCATTGCAAGCGATTTTAGAAGCATTATCAAGCTGTCCACAGTTAACATCAGCCGAGGCTCAAGAAATCGCCAAAAAGGTGAGCAAAGAGAAAAACCTCAAAAAAGGGCTAATCATGCGAACTCTCCGGGCAGCTTTGACAGGGGCAATGCACGGCCCCGACCTGATAGAATCGTGGGTAATCCTTCACCAACGGGGAATGGATATAACCCGCTTGCAAGAGGGCATTAAAAGTTAAATTTTCAAGAGGCTGGTGTCGTGGCTGAAATTCCTAACCCAGAAAAACCGGAAACAGAAGTAGTTGCCGAAACTCCTACTTCAGAACAACCAGCAGTAGAAGTAGTTGCTGAAACTCCTACTTCAGAACAACCAGCAGAAGTTGCAGCCGAAACTCCTACTTCAGAACAACCAGCAGAAGTTGCAGCCGAAACTGCTAGCTCAGAACCGCCAGCAGTAAATTACCTCCAAACACCTGCGGCAAATCCGTTTGAAACGATTGCCAGTGCTGAAATAACTACCCCAAATCAACCTGAACAACCTGTTATAGTAGCAAAAATGTCAACCTCAAATCCACCTGAAACTGTTATCATCGTCGAAGATACTGCCACCGACAAATCAACAAGCCAGTCGCAGCAGATTAAAGAACAAATTTTCTCAATTTTGGCCGATCTACCAGATTACCTCTGGGGCTTTTATCAACAATACAAAAGCCAGCTTACTATCCTCGGTTTGGTATTAGCGTCAATTATCGCCTTCAAAATATTGCTGGGCGTACTGGACGAACTAAACGAGATCCCATTCCTAGAGCCAACTTTTGAGATAATTGGAATTGCATACTCAAGCTGGTTTATCTACCGCTATTTAGTGAGGTCATCCAACCGCCAAGAATTATATCAAAACCTCCAAATTCTCAAAGAACAAGTTTTAGGGAGAAAATCCTAAATAGTTAACGGTTAACTGTTAACGGTTAACTGTTAACGGTTAACTGTTAACAAATAACTGCTAACGGTTAACAGTTAACTTTTAACAAATAACTAATTACTGATGCACTTCGCTACATCCCGCCCATGACCAATCGCAAACGACGCAAAGGAGCATTAGTTTTAGCACTAGCAATAGCTGTGTTTATTCTGCTGAACAATGTCTTAGCGATCGCTCAAGAAAAGAACTCAACACCTATATTTGAAGATGTCACTCTCAACCCTGATTTTGCCCCAGATCCGATGACAATTAGAGGTCTTAGCGGCGGGTTTGTAGTAGCTAAAGAAACAGCAGGCCGTGAAGAAACTGTCACAGGGCCTTGCATTGGTTTCATCGATGAAAAACCCGACCATAAGTTAGTTTTAAGGACTTTTTTTGAGTACCTGAGCATTCAAGTTAAAAGTACCGAAGATACCACATTAATAATACGCGGGCCAGGCGGCACTTGGTGCAATGATGACTACGAAGGCAAAAACCCAGGTATTGTCGGTCAATGGCTTTCTGGTAATTATGATATTTGGGTTGGTTCTTATGAAAGACATAAATATTCTCCTTACATCATCAGAATTTCTCAGAAAAATCTACAGTAGCCATGCTATTAGATGGAACGTAAGTAATTCCATCTAAATAAATATTAAAATAGATATGACTAAAAAGCTTGCTGTATAAACATTCTTCCTTATTCCCTCTTCCCTAGCCCCTAGCCCCTAGCCCCTCTTCCCTCTTCCCTAGCTATAACATCATGTCACTCAAAGAATTAAAACCCAAACTTCAGGCTTTGACCCCTGCTGAAAAAACCGAAGCCATACAGATATTAGCCCAAAGTTTAGCATGGCCAGGAATTGAAAAAACTCCCGGCGTGTGTGGCGGCGACGCTAGAATCGCCGGAACTCGGATTCCCGTTTGGCTGCTAGCTGGTTATCGCTGCGACGGTACTAGCGATGCTCATATCTTAGAAGGCTACCCGAATTTAAGTCAGGATGAACTGGAAAATGCCTGGGCTTATGCTGAAAAGTACCCAGAGGAAATAGAAGCCGCTATTAAACGAAATGAGGAAGCATAACAAATGGCGCGTTTTTATACAGATGAACAATTCCCTTTTCCGGTTGTTCGATTTCTTCGCAATTTTGGTCACGATGTCTTGACTGTTCAGGAGGCTGGAAATGCTAACCAAGGAATTCCAGATGAAGACGTATTAGCCTTTGCGATCGATGACAACCGTATCATTTTAACGCTCAACCGGGATGATTTTATAGCACTCCACAGATTACAGCCCGATCATGCCGGCATTATTGTCTGCACAAGAGACCAAAACTGGGAAAACCTAGCTACAAGAATAAATGAGGCTATCTCTTCTTTTGAAACACTAAATGGTCAGCTAATTCGAGTTTATCGCCCTCAACGGTAAAAATGACACGAATTTAAAGAGGAATCGCATTGGCATAGCATTACTACCTATCCCACCAATTTCCTACTTAGTCATAATCTCAGTAACTACCTGGCCACCGCTTGCATCACCTTTTACAACCACAGTTTCATCTTTAAGTTGTCCCGCAGCTTTTGGCCCAGTTAAATTAAACTCAGGATCTAATTGGCGATAAACCACATTTCCTATAGCATCAAAGGTCTGAGTTTTCAAATACCAAATAAAATTATCTGTATTTAATTGAGCATTACGTTTCTCCCCAATTCCAACAACATTTCCCGTCAAATAAAAGACATCTTTTTCCAAATCTCCCCGACCTTGATTCCCCCTCATCGTCACTTTTTCTTTTAGTTGAATAACAGTCACAGGCCCCGGCGAAACCACCAGTTCAGCCGGAAAATTCCAACTCATAATATTACTAGATATTTGCAGCGGCGGGTCTGAGGGCATTAATTGAGCATTTTTCGTCAAGTTAGCAATTTTGAGTTTTAAATCAACATCAGCTTGGTCAGCATAAGCTCGATCTGTAATTATTTTATCCTTGTAGCGATCGATTTGCACTGGGCGATCGGCGATCATTTTTTGCCGATCTAGCAGCCAAATTAAATGTTCAGTTCGTAACTGTAAAACAGGATCTTTAACATTAGCCACCACAGACCCAAATAACTCCATCCGCTTGGCCCGACTGAAAACTCGCGCCTCCTTAGCTGAAGCTATTACCTGTTTATGATCTCCAGTTAAATTGTTACGAACAATTAGCAAATCTTCCTTCGGTCGCCACTCCAACTCATTCCCGCGCAGGATTATGCCATTGGTGGGATCGGTCGCTACAATCTTTCCCTTAAGTCTAACTTGATTACTATCTTGATGTACCTCACCCGTCTCAGCTTGGATTTGATAAACCTCTTTTCCATCTTGAAAGAGTTTCCCCTTGGGATTCTTAACGTTAACTATTTTTTTGTCTTTGCTGTATGTTACCTCCTGGGATTTTACCGTCCATAGCAGTTGTCCCTTTTCATTAGCCTGTTCTAGTGTCCCATCACTCAAAGTTAAAGTGCTATTTAACTTTTCAGCTACACTAATATCTTCTGCTAATTTGTTTTTCTGAGTTTCCTCTTTTTGGGTTCCACAAGCAGCTATTCCCAAAAGCAAAGTAACTAAAGCTACTGGTAGTGCTCTTGAGAATTTGAAATTTAGGATTTTAGATTTTGGATGAGTCATTGTTAATTGCTAGTTGCTAGTGGTTAGTTGTTAATTTTTAGTTGTTAGTTGTCTTTTCCACTAACTACTAACCACTAACCACTAACAATTATTATCTATCTTCATGATCGTCCATCAAGCTAATGCCAGACAGGGGACGATAAGCATAATTGGGGCGATTAGTTTTTTGGATATCTTCCTTAATTGATTCCAAATCAATATAGCGATCTGCTACATTAATCAAACTGTCACTCGTCATCGATCGCAAACTTACCACCTCAACTCTGACTCCGCGATAGCTGACAGCATCGACCGCATAAGCTAGATCCCCGTCACCGCTGACTAAAACTGCTGTATCGTAAGAACCCACCAAAGCCATCATGTCCACAGCAATTTCTACATCCAAATTAGCTTTTTTAGAGCCGTCTGGAAGTTGCACCAAATCCTTAGAAATCACGCGATATCCATTGCGGCGCATCCACAGTAAAAACCCTTGCTGTTTCTCATTTGTGCGGTCTACACCTGTGTAGAAAAAAGAACGTAACAGCCGCGAACCAGCAGTTAATCGGCACAAGAGCTTAGTGTAATCAATTTCAATTCCTAACTGTAACGCTGCATAAAACAGATTAGAGCCATCAATAAAAATTGCTACTCGACCTCTATTTTCTAGAACCTGTTCAGGAGTGAAAAAGTCGTGATTGTCTAGTTTACTCAACATGATTACTATTCCTCAATTTTTTATGAAAGTTTAGGTAAGAAAGTGATTGGTAATGGTAATGGTGATGACGCTACTCACACCTATGATGGCCAACTATGAAAGAACTGATTGTAAGACTTCAATGCGCTTAAAAACTGGCTGAGGTTGCCTTAAAGCTTGATTTGCTGGCAAAGCACCCCAGATCGCTTGGGTCGCAAAGGTTGCTGAATTATTAATCACAACCTGGTCGTTAAAGTCAGTTGAAAAACCTAGCTGCTGATAGATATCACTGCTGATATTGGGAATAATCGGTGATAAAAGGTAAGCTGCTAGTCTAACAGATTCCAAACCAGAATACAGGACTTCTTCAACGGCATCTAATTGTCCCTGCTTATATAAAGTCCAAGGTGCGCGATCGTCAATCAACTTGTTACCAGTTCGCACTAAAGCGAGTACAGTTTCGCAAGCTTGGCTAAAAGCTAGACTTTCGTAAGCTTGAGCGACGCGATCGCCTAAAGTTAAACCCATTGCTTTAAGCGGGTTATCTGCCGGAATGTCTTCGCTTTTAACATTAGGAACCAGGCCGCTGCAATATTTGTGAGCCATGCTTAACGTGCGGTTAACCAAATTACCCAAGTTATTTGCCAAGTCTGCATTCAAAGTATCGATAAACCGAGATTCATTAAAATCACCATCCTGTCCAAATTCAATTTCTTTTAGGAAGTAATAGCGGACTGCATCTGAGCCATACTGATTGACTAATGCAACGGGATCGATGATGTTACCATCAGTTTTTCCCATTTTTTTACCATCTTTGGTCAAAAATCCGTGTCCGAATATACGACCTGGCATTGGTAAATTTGCAGACATCAGCATCGCTGGCCAGTAAACTGCATGAAAGCGCAGAATATCTTTGCCAATTAGGTGCAGATCGATCGGCCACCATTTTGATAGAGCATTCTCTAAGGTAGGTTCGCTATCAGGATCGAGCAGAGCCGTAATATACCCCAAGAGAGCATCAAACCAAACATATATAGTATGGCGATCGTTAGCAGGAACGGGTAAACCCCAGTCAAGATTTATCCTAGAAATTGAAAAGTCTTGCAGTCCAGTGCTAACAAATTTCAGCACTTCATTGCGTCGGCTTTTGGGTTGGATGAAGTCAGGCCGCTGTTCGTAAAGGTCTTGGAGTTGGTTTTGATAGCGGGAGAGGCGGAAGAAGTAGTTTTCCTCATCACGCCACTCGACTTCTTTGCTGGTATGGATAGGACACTTTTTACCAGGAAGTAGGTCGCGTTCTTCTTTGAACTCTTCGCAGGAGACGCAATACCATCCCTGTTGCTGGCTCAAATAGATGTCGCCGGCTTCCCAAACACGCTGGAAAAATTCTTTAACTATGAACTGGTGGCGGGGTGCTGTAGTGCGGCTAAAACGGTCGTATTGGATATTTAGCTGTTCCCACAGAGACTCGAAGCCAGCGGCAATTAGGTCGCAGTGAGCTTGAGGCGATCGCCCCAAACTCTCAGCCGTGCGCTGAATCTTCTGACCATGTTCGTCTGTTCCCGTAATCAGCAAAACAGATTTGCCCCGCAGTCGCTCAAACCTAGCTGCTGCATCCGCTGCCATCGTTGTATAAGCGCTGCCAACGTGAGGTAAATCATTTACATAGTAAAGAGGTGTTGTTAAAGCAAAGGTGTCTCTAGTTATATCAGTCGATTTCATTGAATGCTAAAGAAGTTTCCTAAATCTCGTTTGGATCGTAAATCAGTATTTCCATTATACTCTAGTTGTTTTTTGTACCAGGTTAGTTGAAATTTAGAAGAAATAGCCAAACCCTGTTTTTCACAAAAAGATAAATATCTCTAATTTCAACTTTAATGTTTGTTCAATCTTTTTGGCTAATTCTAAAACAAATTTTAAGATTCTCCCTTCCCTTCTTCCTCTTCTTCCCTGAGCATCGGAGCATCGGAGCATAGTCCCTCTTCTTCCCCTAGCCCCTAGCCTAAGCGCCCCTAGCCCCTCTTCTTCCCCTAGATTTCTACTTTATGACTGAGACAAGAGTTGGTAAAGTAATGTTAACCTGCATGGGGATCGGATAAATCCTTATAGCATCAGAACTTGCCTTTTACCCATGTTTTCAGATAGCACGTTGCAAATTTCGCGCTGGTTATTGGCTGCGTTGGGAACCCAAAGCTTTCTCTACCACGAAGACCGCATACCCCGATCCGGTTCAGTATTGGTGGTAAGCAACCACCGCAGTTTCCTTGACCCAGTGTTACTAACGGCCGCGATCGGTCGTCCAATTCGCTTTGCTTGCCATCACTACATGGGTCAAGTCCCAGTGATGCGGGAGGTAGTGACAACATTTGGGGCTTTCCCTTTGGAGGAGCCAACCCATCGCCAGCAGCATTTTTTTGAGCAAGCGACGGCTCTGCTGCAAGCTAGAGAGATGGTGGGGGTGTTCCCAGAGGGAGCGGAGCCTATGGTAAAATTCACGCCGGCAAATACAGTAGGCAAGTTTCAGCGGGGATTTGCTCACTTAGCAATGCGGGCACCAGTGCAGGGTTTGGCAGTTTTGCCAGTAGCGATCGCATCTTACCAAGAGCAGTCCATTCGCTCCACAGTACCGCTGAGGCTTTTGAGTCTCTTCGATCCTTCAGAACCCCTGTTCAGTCAGTCAGGCTGGCATCCATTGATAATTTACCAGCGAACTAACATTTTAATCGGTCGCCCTTACTGGATCACCCCTTCTGTAAAACAACGATACCAGGGAAAAGAGGCGAAAAAAGTTGTTACCGAACTAACAGAACACTGTCAAGGAGAAATAACACAATTATTAAGTAAAGGTTGTTTGTAAATTGTTAACTGTTAACTGCTAATTGCTAATTGGAGAAAAATTCTCCCCTGCTCCCCTGATCCCCTGCTCCTTCATTTGAGTTTAATCATGTCAGACACGAAGAACCAAATTCGTCTTATTACGCCGAAACTGCCTAGGATCGAGTATCCGTTATTTGTATTTTTGCCCGGTATGGATGGTAGCGGTCAATTGTTGCGATCGCAAATTCCCAAATTAGCACAAGGCTTTGACATCCGTTGCTTAGCGATCCCCACCGATGATATGGCGAGTTGGGATGTACTTGTAAGCGAGACCATAGCCCTAATTGAAGCAGAAAAGGCAGCGGGAAATCATCGGTCTGTTTACCTGTGTGGCGAGTCCTTTGGGGGGTGCTTGGCGATGAAAGTAATATTAGAAGCTCCCCACCTTTTCGATCGCCTAATTTTAATTAATCCCGCGTCTTCTTTTAGACAACAGCCTTGGATGGAGTGGGGCTCGTACCTGACCCAGTGGTTGCCCGCAAACATTTATCCTTTATCAGTAGTAGGGCTGCTACCAGTTTTAGCATCTTTAGGAAAGATTGGGAGGAGCGATCGCCAAGCCTTGCTAGAAGCGATGCAAGCAGTACCCCAGAGAACATCTATTTGGCGACTAGCTTTAGTGCGATCGTTTGATGTAGGGGAAGACCAGTTACGCACTATTAAACAACCAACGCTGGTGATTGCTAGCGGAGCCGATAGACTTTTACCATCTTTATCAGAAGCGAAGCTTTTAGTCAAGCGAATACCAAAGGCAGAAATGATTGTGCTTCCAGCCAGCGGACACGCCTGCTTGCTAGAAACAGACGTTGACCTTTACGAAATTATCCAAGATTCGGGAGTGGGGATGGGGAGTTTCAGACCTCTGGGCGGGCACGGGGGCACCGCCCCTAGGTCGAATGAAACAGCCCTGCCCATTTCCCCACCTCCCCCGCTCCCTAATTCCTTTTCAGCCACTTTTGAGCGTTTAGCCGCTGGACAACGCCAAACACCATCAAATCGAGAGTAATCTTGCGTTCGTCAATTAAGAAAGGTTCTAGGGTACTGGTTTTAGTGCCGTTTTCCGCACAGGAAAAAGCTCTTTGGGCTTGAATATCTGCGTTCGGAAAATAGAGATTGAATTGCCTTTGACCTCCTTGGAACTTGCCAATAATTTGCCAACATTCTTCTGCTGCATTCAAGCCTGCGATCGCGAATTTTTGCTTAGCAAAAGTCAGGTCTAAATCCTTAACTCCCTGTTTATCCAAAGCGGTTTGTAAAGCGGGTAAGTAATCTTGCTGAATAAAATCCGCAAAAGGCTTATCTTCCAGAGCAGGGGCCTTTTCTTTTTTGGGAGCCTTAGCTGGGGCGGCTTTATCAGCCGCAGGTTTAGAGGCCGCAGGTTTAGAGGCTGGCTTTTTCGCCTCTGGCTGAGGCTTGTCCGTACTGGGAATATCGCTTGTCTCTGGTTGGTCAGAGCTTGGAGCGAGTTCTTGAGCAATTTCAGGAGTCTCCGCTTCCTCAGCGGTAGGATTTTTTACTTCTTCTGCCATTGATTCTACCTATCCAAGAGTTGCGAGTATTGAAGTCTGGAATTTGAGTTAAAGCAGTTTTGAGTAAAAACTCTTGCAGAGGCGCGATCGCTCGCACCTCTACAATTTAAAACTACTGAGGCTATTTTAAATCTCAGCGACGGCGCGTTCAATCAAGCGGCGAGCCAGAGTTTGGATGCCCGTGTGTTCGTAGTAGTTGGTAGTCATATCAAGGAAAGCACCCACATAGTCCACCTTGTCCGCAGAAATTTCTACAAAATTCTGTAAGTGGCCGAGTACATTTTGGGGAGTTAAACCGCGATCTTCGACAAAATTGCTCATCCAACCAGAAACCGAGGAGAAGCTTTCGCCAATGAAACCCAACTGGCCTGCGGGAGACTCCCCTGGAATCATACCGCTCATCTGTTTAAAGCCTGGATTTTCTTCTAAATCCTTGGGTGAGAGCTTTTCGAGCCAAGACTGAGTTGCCATGATAAAGTCTGGGCCCAGGGGAATCAAACCGTCAAAGCAAACTAAAGCAGCCATCCGCATCAAAGACTCGCCGCCGTAGTCACCCAGAGCTCCGGCAAAATCACCAATACTGTCGCCAGGGATGCCATTAATTTGACAAAAAGCCAAGAGTTCAGTGACTAATTTCAGGGATAGGTCAATGGTTTGGGCTTTTTCAGGTTTAGGAGTGATGTTGCCAAGTAATCCCAAGAAAGGAACATTTTGGGAAACTTTATTTGCTAAGGCTGCTGCACCCAGCGCACTCCCTGCACTGTCGATTTTTTGGTAGAGCCATAGAGCGCGTTGGTATCCTTGGGATTTGTCATTGTAAAGGTAAATAGCGCGCTCGCCTATTTGCTGAATTAACTCTTCGTCTGTTTCGCCGGTGACAGTGCGGATTGTGTTTTCAAAGCCAACTAAATTATCCCATTGACCAGGAACCACAAAGTCAAGCGCTCGCAGCGCTTTCACAGTCATGTTGTCTTTTGGGAGTTGATCGACTAATTCAAAGATGGTTTTGCTCATAACAGATTCCTTATTTTTGAGCGGAATTGAAACGGATAGTGGGTGAGTAAGCTGAAGAACGGTTGGGTTCAAAGGATATAGAAGTTACCAAGAAATTCCCAAGGATTCCTAAATTATTTCCCAACATCAAATGTAGAGACTGCCATTGCAGTTCTACAAAGTGGGGCAACCTTATTTGACCTGAGCAAGGCCACTGAGATTGAATTTTCCTAGCCAATCTTCGCGATCGCTAGCACTAAAGGAAGGATCGCGGGACTGAACTTTCACCTGGTAGCGGTTGGCTACTAGGACAGCGGTAGTCGTAGATCCTTGTTGAACTGAGGGATAGCCGCCAATTTTCTGGGTACTTTGCTCAAATTTAGTTGCCGCACTGGGATTGCCAGCAATGTCATTAATAGACAGCATTGCCACATCTTTGCCACCTTTTTTCAACTTAGCTTCAGCAAATCCCGTTTTTTCCTGAGAGAAAGTGCGAGTAAAGCCACCGCCGTTAGGGGGGAAGAATTGATTTAATTTGCCCCCTGCTACGGCTTTGCTAGGAAGTTTTTGAGCGTTACTGGTTTGATTAGGTTGTTGGGCGTTTGTCTGCTTTGTTTGAGAAGGTTTTTGGGTACTTTCTTGCTGAGCTTTGTCCCAGCGGGTGGGGGTCTTATCTCCGCACGCCGTCACGAGCAGCATCATCGCGATCAGAAATGGAGCTAGGATTCTACGCATAAGGGGGAATTTCATCGCTGTCTCCTCAAGAATTGAGTTTATGGTAACAATTGTGACTTAATACTTGCCGATCTGTCCTCTATCACCGATTTCTAGGGGATTCCCAGCTCAGAGAGGGAGCTTGATATGCAGCTTCACTATAGTAAAGTTCTATTACGCAATTATTTTCAGTTTTCTTGGTTGGCGATCGCAAGTTGTATAGCAACCGCCTTGGCGGTTAGAACACGATCAATTGCCACCTGCCACCTGCCACCTGCCACCTGCCTTCACATTGCCGTAAAAAATCCCCCGCTTGTAGCAGAGGATTTTTTTCAAAAGATGAGTTAAATCTGAGCTCAGTTTAACCCTGAGACGCTGACGAGGATTAAGCCTCGCTTTCTATGTGGATAAACAGCAAACCCATAACTACCAATGGAAAGAGCCAGGTAATTGTTGGAATCAAGATCCAAGGCAAGAAAGAAGCTGCGTAGGAACCTGTCATGTTTAATTCTCCAAATCTAAAGTATTACAGTCTGGGAACAGAGATACTACTTGCAAGTGATTCAAACTCCCCGGTTTATAGAAGGGAGGATTGTGGAAGATAAACTTTTTGGGATCGAGCCACAAAAAGAGTAAAAACTCTCACTGCTCAAAATTCTTAACAAAAGTCGGGATTGGAGAGTGATAATCCCTGCCCCAACCCCATCCTTTGAGGTAAAGGGTTTAGTTGACCAAACCCCGGAAGATAGCATCGACCCCCTTGAAATTTTCTAGCAGGAAGTAGGCCACGAAAGCGCCGCCTGCACCGCCGAGGAAAAAACCAGCGGTTAGTTGGCTCCAGCCTTCACCAGTTTTCAGAGCTTCGGGAGTCTGGGCATTAGCGCTCGTCAAGCTGCTGTCCTGTTTGAAAGAGACTAAGCCGTAGGCAGACATACCAGCAGTACCTAGTAGAACTATGACTAAGGCTGTGATTAATCCGCCCAAGTTAGCAGCTTCGGGATAATCCCGCAGAGGGCCGAAGACGATCTCCGGGCCGACGAGGAAGTAACCGTGTGCCAAGCCAATCTCTAGACCCCGAACGATGGGGGAGAGGTTTTTGCGGTAGGCGGGTAAGTTGCCGATGAAAGTTTTGGTGAAATCGGAAGCACTGATAGGGGTGGCGAGATGACCCACGAATGGATCGCCGTTAAAGGGTTTAATGAGTTCTGCGTCTCTGGGATCGGCCATGCTTATGTTTCCTCACTGATTGAAAATCTGTATAAGAACTTAAGGTCATATTTTAAGCAGGGACGGGTTGCGTAATTACAGAATTGCCTCCCAGCTTTAGAAAAGTTCACTTTTGGTGATGAATTGAAGTATTTTTGTGGTTTTGACGATACCAGGAAGCAATGCGGTTTGGCGACACCCCAAGGAAATAGGCAATAATGACGATTTGGTTAATGAGGGTGGTTTTGAGGATGCCGAGTTTTTGCCAGCGACGGGCGGAGGTGACGACGGGGAGGGGCGCGATGCCTACGGCGCGGAGTTTCGGTATCGCAATTCTACCCATCCGCTGTAACCGCCGCATGAGTTCAAAGTCTTCCATGATGGGTTGGTTGGGAAAGCCGCCAAGTTGTTGAAAGGTAGTAGTTTTGAGGAATATTGCTTGGTCGCCGTAGGGCATTTGGCAGTAGCGCGATCGCAGATTTACCATTTTTTCGACTATCCGCAGGCTGGGACTTGACCCATCAATTTTGAGTTGGAAGGCCCCGGCAATCATTCCAGGTTGGGCTAGGATTTGTCGCACCCAAGTATCGAACTCAGGGGGTAAAAGAGTATCGGCGTGGAGAAAGAGGAGGATGTCGCCACTGGCGGCGGCTGCACCGGCGTTCATTTGAGTAGCGCGGCCTGGTGGGGCCGTGAGGACTTGTACGTGGTTGGCTGCTTGGATTGTGCCATCTGTGCTCCCGCCGTCTACGACGATGATTTCTACGGCGGTGGCATTTTGGGCTTGGTTGATGGTTTGCGCGATCGCTTTGGCTTCATTTAATACTGGGATAATGATGGAAATTTTTACAGGTGGTGAATCTGGCATTTGCAATCTAACTATTAATTGTTAGTTGTTACTTGTTAATTGTTAATTGGTATTTTTGACCATGAGAAACCTCTATCAACCTCATTAGTCCGCGTAGGCGGACTTTGTTTGTGTAGCCGCGATTTCAATCGCCAGGTATTTTTGCTATTTTGGGTTTCTATCCGCACTTCAAACCCTTGATAAACCAGCGGCGAACTGCCTCAACTTGAAAGCGATATCCTTCACCCACTTCCTCAATTAATTCCCGTCGCAATAACGATTCAATAATATTATCTGAATTATCAGCCAAATCATCAACAAACTGACGCGATAAAACCTCTCGGCTAACTGTAATACCTTCCCCCTGGGCGGCGATGAAACGCAAGACAGCTAAACCAGCAGCATCTATTTGATTATTTTGAAGATCGGCAAAAAAGAAACTACCACTATCTAAAGCTTTAGGTATTGCTGCTTCCACATCGGCTAAATTTGCCAAGCGACGCACCGAGGGGTCTTGCTCATTTTTCAGATAAATAATTTCAGCACAAAGCAATTGTATCAGAAATGGGTGACAGCGCGTAAGTTGCAGCACTCGCTCAACAGCATCCGGTTCGTAACGTAGCTTAAAATCTTTCACAGGTTGCTCAATTAACTGACGCGCTTCATGTTCCTTCAGATAACTGATATGTAATACTTGGACATTGATTAAATAACTGGCCCAACGCTGAAACTCCTCGATAGTATGGCTACCAGCTAATAACAATTTGAAGCGGGGACGATGTTGGATGAGATGACGCAACATTCCTAAAACATCTTGTTCGTCAAAGCGTCCTTTGCTGATAGCAGCATCTAGCGCCTCGAACTCATCGAAGGAAAGTAAGGCAATATTTTGGTCTAGGGTTTGTTCTACTCGATCCAGCCATTCATCAAAGTAGGTGAAAGGGTCAGCGGCTAAAGTTTCGCGGGTAAGAGGTGGGAGAGTAAAACCACTTTGACGCTGGGCTGATTCTATCATCGCTCTGGCGATATTGTAGAGAAAACCAGCATAGTCACTCGCTGAAGAAACTGGCCCTTGCAAGTCTACAAACATAGGGATAATGCTATTAGGTAGCAAGCGTCCCAGGTTATTGAGGAGAGAGGTTTTACCCATGCGTCGTTGACCGTAGAGTAGCAAAGGTGGGCGGCGACGGTCTAATATTAATTGTTCGATGCGAGCACCGATGTCTGTGCGGCCGGCGAAGATTTCTTGTTGTTCGTTGAGAGGTACGCCGATGATATAGGGGTTATCAATTTCTTGGCGAAGTTCGACGGTTTTAACTAATTCTTGTATATGGTTGGTGACTATTTCACACCATTGGGTAGCAATGGGGCGAAAACGTACGGAATATTTATCGCTGCTGCGGGTTAATTCTCGAATTAAACCGTTTAATCTTTCTGCTACCATACTGAGGGCTAAACGTTGGTTATAAGCACTTCCTTGGTTGATGGCTGCATCTACGTCTTGGCTGATATGACTGAAGCTACTGAGTAGGGTTCTGACGGGGCTATTTAGTTCGCCAACTGCTAGACTGCTGTGAGCTTTACTGATAGCTGTTACGTCTGTATAACTTTCTAATTCCCTGGCATCTAGTTCTATTTGTACAACTTGTGTAGCCCAACGTTGACGACTGGTAGTGAGGTAGTTAAGTGCGGCTTTTCCTTCATGTGGGCTATGTTCGATAACAAAAAGGAGATGTTTATCCAATTCGTACAGTTTTAAGTTTTGCCATTCATCCCAAAAAGCAGAGTTATAGCGTAGCCAAGAAGGATTATTACCCAGAGATTTTTTGTCAAGACGATAAAGTTGAATATTCCATAAAATTACAAATGGATAAAGTATGAGAGGTCGTAATAAAACAATGATTGATACAGAAATTAATGACAATACTACAAAAAATAGTACAAACGGATAAATAAAGAATCTTAGGATTCTTAAAAATAAACGAGTTAATTTATTATTTAGCAAATTTTTTGTATCTATAGTATTGACGTTAGTATTCTTAAGCGATAAATTGAATAACACGCTATAAGATACAGAAAATGAAACAATAATAGCAGTAAAATACGAAATATAAGATTTTTCGGAAAATATTATTGTATTGTTTACATTTAGACCTAAACTAAATATGGTTATAAATATCAAATCAAATGCTATATTAGAAAATACTTTATAAAAAAGAATAAATAACTCATCATCTAGCCCATCATCCAGCCATTTATATGTTACTTTAAATAAAACCGACAAAAATACTTTCATTAGTATAGATGACACTATGGCTAGTATCATCTTAGCGATGATAGTATCAAATGATTGACCTTGATTTAATAGCACCAAACTAAATAGTAAGTTAGCTAAAACAGGCAATATAAAATATCCTTGAATTAGCAGCCGCCACAAAGCCAGGTTCCGCCAGCGCTGTTTTCTAATCAAAATCAGTAGAGAAGAGTCAAACTTTAAGTCGGGGTCAATGCGGGTTAAATGGTTACGGAAAGCTGAGGGATGAATTATCAGCCACCAAAGTAATTGCAGGCTACCGATAATCAGGTTGGGGTGCTGTTCGGGTGCATCGGTGTAGGCGTTGCGGGGCACGTTTGGCGATGTCATTTTGGTTGTTTTTTTGTCTTTTGGGTAGCTTATGGGATTGAAAATATAAAATTCACCTTGATTTATTTATGTTCGATTACTTACCATAATAATCATTTTAGGGTAAAATCAAAGAATCGGCGAAAGAAAGCTAGAGCTATGACCCAAACTCAATTAAATGTCTCTAAATCTGCTGATTTGTACGAAACCGATTTCTATGCTTGGACTGTCAAGCAAGGTAAACTTTTGCGAGATGGTGCGTGGGATAGTTTAGATGTTCCGAATTTAGTTGAGGAGATTGAATCTTTGGGGAGGCAAGACCGCAGGGAGTTGAGTAATCGCTTAAGAGTTTTAATCGGGCATCTGCTGAAATGGGAATATCAATCTGGTAAGCGTTCTAGGAGTTGGTCAAATACTATTTACGAACAACGTTATCAAGTTAAAAAACTGATCAAAGAAAGCCCTAGTTTAAAACCTTACTTGGACGAGGCTATGGTGGAAATTTACAGCGATGCGCTGGATTTAGCTATTCAAGAAACTTCCTTAGATAAAAGTTGTTTTCCTCAAGAATGCTGTTACAATTTAGAGCAGATATTAGAAAAAGATTTTTTTCCAGGCGAACCAACTGAATCAGATTTAATGGATTAATTGGGTGTTGAGTATAATCATTGCAAATAACCCGGCGATTGGAAATCGCGGCTACACAAACCAAGTCCGCCTACGCGGACTAAAAAAACGAGATTTAACCCGCGCAGGCGGGTTTTGTCTGTGTAGATGCGGTTTCAACCACCCGGTTTTTCCAATAAATCTATAAAAGGCTGTATCTGTTGTAATCCTTCTTCCCGCCAATTATCGCCAATTTCCCCATCTTCCAAAGTAAATAATCTTTCTCGACAAAGGATTTGCAACAAAATCGGCCAGCATTCACTTTGACTTAAAATCCACTCTATATCATCCTCAGCAAAAGCTATCGGCGAACTAGCTATCAATTCCCGCGCCTCTAACTCTGTCAAGGCTCCCAACGTCGCACTATAACCGAAAATATTAAAAAATGGCGAAGTATGTCCGGTGTGACGCGCTAAATCTATCGGTGATTCAGGGGTGGCCAAGACAAAGGCTAGATTACCTTGAGTATAGTTAGTTGCCAAAGAACGCAAACTCTCCCAAAAAGTATCATCTAATTCTGGACACCGTTGCAATCCTACGCCAATTTCATCAAGTAAGATAACCGTAGGTTTTTGCAATTTACCACTAACCGCATCCATGAATTTATCTAAGTTACAAGGATTAGGTATCGGCATTTCCAGACATTTTAATATATAGCCTAAAAATCCCTCCCGACTCTGCATTCTCGCATTTTGCAAGTCTACGAATATCCAGCAATAATTATCTGGATGTGTCAACCAGTCAGATTTTTGATTGACTCGTAACTGTGTTGCTGGCGTAGTCGTGATGCTTTTCAAGTAATGCAGCAGAGAAGTTTTCCCACTACGCTGTTTACCGATAATGGCCGCGTTTTGCAGAGGATGGCGTTTTAGTAAGTCGAATATGCGTTTTAGTTCTCGCTGTCGGCCGAAAAAGTAGCGCGGTTGGGTGATGCAGGAACCAGTGAGAAAAGGCGAGGGTGGCAGAGGTTTGATTTCTTCTTTTAAAGCGATTTTCTGCCAATCTAAGCCAAGTTTTTCGCTAATTTCGACAAAATTAAGATAATCAATAGGTTTGCCGTTGAAGAACTTGCTAACGGTGTCTCTGGCTATTCCTAATTCGGTGGCTAGCGCCTGTTGGCTAGGAAAGCTATTGCGTTGGACAGCCTGTTTTACTTTTTCGATGTACTCTGGGGCAACTTTGAGCGATCGCGCCATAAAAAATCCGCGAATATTGCTCATATTATACCGAAATTCTGCCTAATATCTCAGCTACACAACTCAGTCACCCTTCAGTCAAAAGTCAGACAGATTGAGATATTTTTAAAGCCAGATGTCCGTCAGCCTCACGTTTTGATGGAAGTGTCCCAATTAAAGGTACTTCAATGAATAATAACTTTAACCATCTCGAAAAAGCTTTAGAAATCACTGCTGGTATTCTGGCAATTTACCAATGGTGTCCATCTTTAGCAATTGCTACTGCCATTGCGATTATATTAGGTCTGATTGAAAAGTGCGATGATGACAGAGAATAATTGTAGGTTAATGAAGTGCGATCGCCCCTCGGCAATTAGTCGAGGGTGCGACTCAATTCTTAATACCTTAATATTTCAAATCCAAGATTGCAAGATCCTCTGGTCGATCAATATCAGCCAATGGCGGAAGATAAGCAATGGCTAAATTGAGATTCTGTGCGATCGCGACACTCTGGCCCAAAACCTCAGCCGTTCCCCAATTGATTCCCCTGAAAATTTCCGGTACAAACCTCCGTAAACCAATCAGATAATAACCGCCATCTAAAGCAGGGCCAAATACCAAATCGTGACCATCGAGTTCTTCAAAAGCTTTTGCCATTAAATCAGCGTTCAAATTGGGGCAATCCGTACCAATAAGCACAACTTTTTCCATACCAGAATTAAAAGATATCTGAAACGCGGCTGCCATTTTTTCACCTAAATTACCAGTTACTTGATTTTCGTAAATAATCTCATTTCCTAGCCATTCTAACATCAGCTTTTTTGTCCCACCCGTAAAGTAAACTTCAATACAAAATTCATGAATTAAAAGTTGTTTAGCTTGCCATATTGTCCCTTCTGTTAGTTGTCTGTGAAGCTTCGCCGCGCCTTCTATTCCTAACATCGGTATGAGTCGGGTTTTTGTTTTTCCCGGTTCTGGATAACGGGTGAAAATGATTAACTTTTCTTTCACTTTTTTTGACATAAACACAAAGATATAGTGCGATTCGTTTTACCTAAAGTAAGCTGAAAAGCTTGCGGGACGGTAAACCCAGTTGATGAAACTGGTGATAACTGATTACATTTGTGGGTGAATCGCCGTGCGGTAAGTCCCACCCCTCAAGTGCAGAGGTGAAAGCATATCCCCTAGTTTATTGGGTAGCAACCATGATAGCTAAAGCGGGGGTAAAAGGCACAACTACTAGGAGCCAAACCCGGTAACTGTCGAGCAAGAGTCCATGCGTAGCGAAAGCAAAGATGTGTCTGAACCATCGTTAAGTGTAATGGTGTAATGGCTAGTCAAAGGTAAACCCGTTTTGAAAT
>NZ_JARFTR010000085.1 GCF_029167235.1 Kamptonema sp. UHCC 0994
GGCGGTAAAGTCACCGCCAAGATGGCGGCGTTACGGATGTTTTTGGGTAAAATTATGGAATAATAAAACAGGAGACAAGCAAAATGCTTGCCTCATCAAGTAATACCAAATCCGATGATAAAACTATCTTTTCTTGGGGATGGGAAATCGCACCTTGACAAACAAAGTCCGCTAATGCGGACTTAAAAAAGTAAGTAATAAAACCGGATTTGGTATAATCTGTAATTTAGAAACCGTTACGTCCCCAAACTACCATCGAAATCGAGAACGTGAATACAACGGTAAGCGCAACCCAACCTAGTGATAGAATATCCATAGCAGTGCTTTAAAAAAGGTACAAAATGACTTCAATTCTAGATTATATTTCACTTTGAGCCATCTACAGCATTAGCCCATTGTGAATGATTCCTCAAACTTTAGCGCCGCAGAACGGTTAGAATCTCTGAAAGCAGGTACTCTAGCGGCGTTGTCGCTACTGTTAGCCTTTGTCCTTGTGGCGATCGCGAACAATTTCATACTACCAAACTTTGAAGCCCTAACGACACTGCAAACCACAGCCATTGACTTAAACTTAGTAGTAAGATTTGCGATCGCATCCCTATCTGGCTTCCTCTTCGGTGTCACCTACCGCTACGCCATCCGCCGCGACAGAAACCCCCACCTCAAAACAGGTGTAGTATTAGCCTTCGGACTGGTGCGGGAATTAGCCCAGGTAGATGTAGAATTATCTGGTCATACTAGCATCTTACTTGCCAAAAATATCTGGCTTTATGCTGCGATCGCGTTGGAAAGTATGCTGATGTTTGCGATCGCAGCCATTATCCTAGACTTTACCATCCAACGCCACTGGATCGAACCCTTCAACTCAAACTAAACTCATCAACAGTTGGATTGCCAAAAAGCTGATTCCGATCTACTGCTGAGAATACCTTATTATTGGTGCGATCGCTAACAACACATCGACCAACTAATTGTGCCACATCCGCACGGTGAATCATCCCAGAAATTTTATAATCCTCAGTTAAAACCCCATTACCCGTAGCAGGTTCAGACTTCAATCCTCCCGGACGAATAATAGTATAAATCAATCCACTTTCAATTAAATACTTTTCTGCCTTTTCTTTTTCCACCAAAACTGGCCCTAAAGTTTCCAAAGCTGTGGGTGATAAAGCCACCACACTATTACCACTACCAATAGAAGAAACCAGAATAAACTTTTGCACTCTCGCTTTTACCGCTGCATCAATTAAATTCTTATTACCCAAAAAATCCGCCCTTTCTCCATCTTTTGGCAAGCCACCAATCGTACTAATCACAGTAGAAATCGACTCGCCATTACTCAGCGCGGCTTCCACATTAATAACATCCAAAGCATCACCAACTTGTACTTTAATACCCATCGCCTCTAATTCATTGCGGCTATCAGATGAACGCAACATGGCTTTCACCTTCCTCTGTTGTGCTGTCAGATATTTAGCAATTTCTCTCCCAACTCCTCGACTTGCACCCGCTAAAAAAATGTAAGATTCAGCCATGATTATTAATCCCTTTTTAATTACAAACTTCTGACGTAACGCCGCCCTCTGGGCGGTAAAATCACCGCCCAGAGGGCGGCGTTACAAACAATTATCAGTAAATCATCAGATATTTGTAATTGTCTCACGATTTGCATATCAAAACCACCGCTAACAACTCGCAACTACCTTTTTCTAGCTACCATTACTATCCAAGATTGCTCAGCACAAGGCAAACCAGGCGGGCGATAATAGTGCTTAATCATATCAAATTGTGCTGCTTCCAAACAGGGAGCCAAAGTTTCATACTCCCAAGCTACAGTATAGCGCTTACCAGTCGGTCGCACATCGTAACCCTCCCAACTTCCCCGACACATAGACATCACAATTACACCAGCAGGAACTAAAGATTTGTGAAAATCCTTTAACACCTTTACCATGCGATCGCGGGGTACATGAATTAGGGAAGCATTAGCAAAAATACCATCAAAAGTTGTCAGAGGCAAGTCAAGATTTAAAAAAGATTGCTGCCAAACTTCGCAACCAGATAACTCTTTTGCCATCTCTACAAATGCAGGCGTAGCATCCAAACCAAATGCCGTATGTCCTTGACTTTTAAACCAAACCAAATCGCGTCCAGGCCCGCAGCCAACATCCAGAATTTTACCAGGATTCCTAGGCATTTCTGCAACCAAAGCATGACGATTTTGAGATACATCATGGTTCCAAGTTCCATCCCGGAAAGGTACAGCAGTCAACTGGTATTCTGCAATAGTAACCGTCTCGCGTTCTTCCACCACTCCTCCAAATTTAAACTTTTCTCCCCGTCAGCAAATAAGTAGTCATTTCTCCCTTGCCTTTCACCTGAATTATACCACGCTCTTCAAATAAATATTTATCACACAATAATTTGTAAGTTGAAGAACTAACTTGAATTTTGCCAGGTATTCCCTGAGATTCCATACGGGAAGCGGTATTTACTGCATCTCCCCATAGATCGTAAATAAACTTTTTAGTACCAATAACACCCGCAACAACAGGGCCAGTATTAATTCCAATTCTGATATTAAGCGGTTTGCCGCATTCAATGCTAAATCTCAGTATTTCTTGCTGCATATCAAGAGCCATTTCAGCAATCAACTCTGCATGATCTGGGTGTGGCATTGGCAAACCACCAGCTACCATATAATTATCCCCTATTGTCTTGATTTTTTCCAACCCATACTCTTCACTCAAGCGATCGAATGCTGAGAATATCTGATTCAGTAAATCGACCAATTCTTGAGGTGAAACCCGCGATGATATTTCTGTAAAACCAACAATATCAGCAAAAAGAATCGTCACTTCGGCAAACCCGTCCGCAATATTATTTTGTCCTTGCTTTAACCGTTCAGCAATCGGTTGAGGCAATATATTCAGTAATAAACGCTCTGATTTTTCTTGTTCAGAACGCAATATTTCTTCTGCTATTTTTCGTTGATTAATTTCCTGGTATACTCGATTAAACATTTGGTTAAATGCTGCCATTACTTCGCCTAGCTCATCTTCACGCTTAACAGACAAAGAGTAAAAGTCTGGTTTCCCCCCATTTTTGCTTAACGCATCTCCCGCAGCAATCAAATCATCTCTCAGTCGCAGAATCGGAGAAATTACTGTGATTCCTAATACTAGCATTGTCCCAGAAGTGACGACAATAGATATAATCAAAACTAGACCAGCAATTCGCAGAGTAAAATCGTATAATTCCTGTTGAACAGATGTAGCATTGTGACGAACAATTAAGATATATTTTCCTCCCAGATGGAGATTTGTCCAAGCAACATCGTATCTAGCACCATCTCGGCTGCGCCTGCGTAGAATTTTAGCATTTTTAAGTTCAGCAAAATCAATTTCAGGCGCTTCTCCTAATGTATCGATCAATTGACCGTCAGATTTGTAAATTGCTATTCCTGAAATTACATCAGAATTACTGGTGATATTTTGAATTTTTGCATGAAATAGCTTGCGGTCAGACATATCTGTTTTTGTCAATACCACTAGCGAGTTAATACTGGCACTAGAAACCTGTTCCAATTGCAACAAGAGCTCATTCTCTCGGCGGGAATAAGAGGGAACCAGAATAATAATCTCAATAATAATTAGGCTAAGAAACACCCAAAAACTTATTCGCAAAGACAAGCGAGCTTTGAAAGAACCTAATAGTGCTAAAATCCGAGGCTGCATAAAATTGACTCAAACTAATACATCGCAAAGTAACCTGCCAGTCAGCAGATAAGTAACCATCTCTCCCTTACCTTTTACATTAATACTTCCCCGCGATTCTAACTGATACTTATGCCGCAAAATATTGTAGGTTGATTCTGTTACTTGGATTGCTCCAGCAATCCCATGAGATTCCATTCGTGAAGCCGTATTTACAGCATCACCCCACAGGTCATAAATGAACTTTTTAGTGCCAATGACACCCGCAATTACAGGCCCAGTATTAATCCCAATACGAATATTTATTTCCATATTATGCTGAGCATTAAACTTGGCGACTTCGTGCTGCATATCTAAAGCTATTTCTGCAATACTTTCAGCATGATCGCTGCGGGGTTCAGGGAGGCCACCTACTACCATATAAGCATCTCCAATAGTCTTAATTTTTTCCAATCCGTGTTGTCCCGTTAACTGGTCAAAGGCTGAGAAAATCTCGTTGAGCAACTTCACCAATTCTTCAGGAGATACCTGTTGAGAAAGCTTAGTAAAGCCAACAATATCAGCGAATAGAATTGTTACTTCCGCAAACCCATCTGCAATGTTACTTTGACCGTCTTTCAACTTATTTGCAACCGGTTCTGGCAAGATACTTAACAACAGCCGATCTGATTTTTCTTGTTCTTTAATTACCTCTTCATTTGCCTGTTGTAATTGAGCAGTGCGTTCCCTAACTCGCCTCTCTAACTCCTTGGCATCTTGGCGCAATCGACGAATAGCTAAAGTTAATCCTGTGATACCTAAAATGGAAATCCCTACTAATATGAAAAAAAGTCCTCGCAGACCAGTACGAGTTTGCTGAGTGGGGTTGTCGAGAGGTTGAGTAATCTCCAAAATTCCCCGTACATCTCCTACCTTCCAGTCAGTTTTTGGACTCTCTGGATGAGTGTTATGGCAAGTGACACAGCTAGGCTTCATCAGGTCTGCTTCTGCATATCGAAATGATGGTTTTCCGCGAAATTCTTCAAGGCGAAAAAATTGCTCCTTCGGATGTTCTTTTAAATAATTAAGTGCCTCTCGCTCAAAATCATCTTTAGGGCCGCCTTGTTTTCTTCGCCAGGGAAAAGGATAGTCGCTATAGAGGCGAACTGACATTTCGGGATGCTTTTCACCCAGGTGCTTACCGAGTTCAATTAGGAAGGTAACAGGTAAGGGAATTGCTCCTTTTTTCAAAGTATAATCGTGGGTGATGGTAATTCCCTCAATGTCTGTGATACGGTTGACCACATCGGAACTGTAAAGAGTGCGGGATTCTTTAATGGCTTCAGCATAAAGGGAGGCATTTTGGAGTGCTTGAGATTTAATCAGGTTCGACGACAGGCTGGACATATTCGCCATCGCTACCGCCACACCCACTGAGAACAAAATTGTCAGACCAAGGATAATTTGCCTGTAGAACAGGGTTCTGAAGGCGTTCCAGACTTGAGAAGTTAACTGGCCCATGATATCCCCAATTGAAAGGGTCGATCTTTCTCTTCCTTTCCAGGTATTTTTAGCTTTTCCGTGAAATTACGTACAATTGTAACTCCTTAGCTTGGCTGTTAACAGTGTGCGATCGGATTTTGCCTTATTTAGCTAAGTAGCTGGACAAAAATAAAGAATGTCATTGCGAGCCCAGCGAAGCAATCTCAAAGCGCAAGCGAATTGCTTCGCTGGGATCGCAATGACATGATTACGTTTATTTATGTCCGAGATTCCGCCGAAAATGTGAGATCGTAATAGGGATTTCCCCCAGCCATTGTAACTAATTATGCAATCCAATTTCCAGCGGCCATTAATGGTTCAATCCACTCAATGCAAATTCTATAGTTTTAATTTCTTAATAGCTTGCAAGTCGTGCCAAGCTTGTAATATATTACCCTGCATTAGGGCTGCTACACCGTTTAGTGCTTGAATTTCTGGTTGATTTGGATTAAGAGTCAAAGCGGTTTGCAAGGCAACTTGAGCCGCTTTAGGATGCCAATTGTAGATATGAACAAAAGCAAGATAACCATAAGCATTAGGGTTTTTAGAATCTAACTGGGTCACTCGTTCTAAAGCTGCGATTGTTCCCTCTACATTTTGCTGCAATGCTCTAGAAAATGCCAGTGCATAAGCCCACTCTAAATTATTTGGTTCCTGCGTAAGTCTATATTCTAACGCTTGTTCTGCCTGAATGGTATAATCCTGAATTGGATCGTACTGATTAATCCGCCCAATCTGCTCAAAAACAGTTTCTAAACCTTTTATTCCCTTGGGTAAATTAATCGCCATTATTCGTAACTGAGTTACTAAATCTAACTCAGGTATGGTATAATTAGAAACGGATTGCGTGGCTGATTTAACGGATAAATTGTCGGTATTTTTATGGCTGTTTACTCCTGTCAATAATTCATTGGTTGCTGCATTCGTTGCCAAAACTTTTTGCTCAATTTCAATACTAACGCGCGGGACATTCATCGAATAACTTTCACCAGTTTTTCTATTCAAATAAGTAGCTTCTAGCTGATAAGTTCCTGCCTCAATTGTAAGAGGAGGAAACATTGCCATTCTTTCAATTACCTTAAACCCAACAGTGAATTGATCTGGTCTCAAAAACCCCCGATGTAACTCTCCAAAGCCGATAGCATGATCGTTTATAAACCTTGAAATTGGGATTGAATAATTTATGCTATTAGATTGTTGATTTCGCCAGGTAATCAGGACTAAACCAGACTGCAATTGTTGCCAAGGGCCTGACCATTCATAGGTAACAGGAATTGGTACTCCTGGGGGCGATTTTTCCGGTACAATTACTCGTCCTAACTTGACTTTTGATCTCGCCTCTGATAAGAGCTGCACGTTGATAGGTGACAACCGTTTATGATAGAGATTTAAGTTAGTATTGTCGGGCAATAGCCACGTTTTTTGCAATTGAAAATCTAGGTTATTTTCAATGGTACTAACAATTGCAGCTTGAGCTTTTTTAATGCGTTTGCGAATAGAACCTTGTTCGCCAGTTTTAGTTAAGAACCAAGAAAGAGAGCGCACGTCTTGCGTTACTTGTTCTAATTTTGTTCCTACCTGACGGCCGTAAACTTGGAAATTTTCCATCGCACCAAAGTAGTTGATATTGTGCTGATTAATCTCTGGTGTTGAAGGTAAAACTCCTAATGTTGAGCGCAAATAAGGCTCTGTTTGAAGAATCTCTGAAATTACTTCTTGGTGCGGCCATTTTTTACCTAATTTTGCTTGATATTGAGCAGCAGGACTAAGAAAATGCGTTAAGTTATTGCCTAAACTACCTCCTATCGGCCAGATGTTTAAAAACATCAAGATAATTGCTAAACTTACGGTGGTAAAACGAATTAATTTCCCCCAACGGCGCGGCCATAGGGTTAAACAATATGCTAAAAAAATAGAAAACACTGGTAAATATGGCAAGACATAGCGGGCATCTTTGTTTATATTAAGCGAACTAATTAGATAAGCTCCTACCCAAAAAATTGTTAGCCAATTTAGAGAATTAAAAATGGATGAGTTAGCCGCAAAAATTGAACAATAATCTTTTGGATCTTGGGATTTTAATTTTTTAATTGTATAGAGTAATAATCCTACTAAAGAAAAAAGTAATAGCGGCCAAGAAACTTGTTCAGGTAGTTTGTTCCAATAGTAAATCCAAGCATCTAAGGTGTTAAGGGCGGGATCTCCTTCTGCGATCGCGGAATCTATTGTTGCCCGCTTTCCGGCGGTTAAGATTAGCAACCAATTTGTTTTTGCCCAAGGGCCAAAAATCGCTATGGAAAGTAATAAACTACCTGCTAGCTGAGCTAATTTTACCCATGCTTTTTGTCGAATTGCTCCTACTCCCAGCCAGATTATGGGAGTAAAAAGAAATAGTATGGCGGTATGCTTTACTAAAATTGCTAATCCAAAAGATATCCCAAATGCGATCGCCCACAATAAAGAAGCTGCCGATTTTAAATTAGGAATTATCCCCTGCTCCCCTGCTCCCCTGCTCCCCTGCTCCCCCGCTCCTTTCCACATTGTTAGACAATAAAAGCTTAATGTCACAGCAGCAGTTAGGGGATAGTCGAGTAAAAATTGCAGACGAAAGCGATAAAGTGCGGGGAAAAGTAAGGATATGATGGCGGCCCAGAGGCCTACTTGCCGGTTAAATAACTGGAGGCCTAAACCGTAAATTGAAGCGATTAATACCGCGCTGAAGAGTAAGTGAACGAGGGTGGCGCGATCGCTTCCTAGACCAAAGACATTGAGAAAGGGGACGGTTAAGATGTAAGTTAAGGGAGGAATTTTGGACGATAGCAGCCAAAAATTTGTCCACCACTCGCCAGAAAGCCACTGGGGATGTTGTAGCACTCGCCAGTAGTTAAGGGTGCCTGTGAGGTATTCTGCCTGATCCCAGGCGGGTACGGAGCGATCTAGGGCAAACCAGAGGCGATCGCTCGCCGCCGCCATTAGCCATAGAATTGCTAGGGGAAGGAGACTCCTGTACCCTTTATTCTTGTCTTGTTCAGCCATTGCGATTTGAGATTTTAGAACCTTGATTGTAGGTTACAGGCTGGCGGGTTCGTACCACTCAAAAAAATTTTGGAAAACTACTTGCCAAATTCGGATTGAGTCTGTTACTGTAGTAAAGCGCGAAAAAAAAGCCGGGATAGCTCAGTTGGTAGAGCAGAGGACTGAAAATCCTCGTGTCCCGGGTTCAAGTCCCGGTCCTGGCATCCCTAAACCCCTTACAATGTAAGGGGTTTAGTTGTTTTATGGCTAGACAATCGACACCCGCGCTAAGGCCGTTTTGACGTGCAGTGACGTGCAGTTGACGTGCAGTTGACGTGCAAGCGTCGTTTTTGGAGCAAAACGGGTCTTCAATCGCTACTCTGGAACCTCAGATGTACTAACTAAGCCTGCGTAATGCTTCCAGATAGTTTGGGGACTGTTACCAACCCACCGGGCCACCTGTGCTACCTGGATACCAGAATCTAGACATAGACTGATAAAACTGTGCCGGGTGTTGTAGACGGTTCGGTATGCGATCGCTAATTCTTCAAGGACTCCCTTCCATGCCCGATTGAGGAAATTGTGACCGTCGATCGCACTGCCCTTGGGGCCAAGAAAAACTAGACAGTCGGGCTTAACCCCAATTGGTTTAACTTCCACAAGTAAATTTTTGAGATTAGCATTGCAGGGAAACTTCCGAATCGTGTGAGTCTTGGTATCCTTTCGCTTGCCCTCAACGACCGCCTCAGAAAAAGTGATTTCAGTCAGATCAGAGCTAATGTGTTTCCACTGCAAGCCAATTGCCTCACTGGGACGGCAGCCAGTCCAAAAAAGGAACTTAACAAATGGTGCATGGTGTTTCCAAACTGGATGCTCCTCAAAAGTGGTGATAATCAAGTCTCGTTCGTGCCTAGTAAACGGATTGATATCAACTTTTGGTTTTGGGGCGCGAATGCCGGGTATATGTGCAAACGGATTTCGAGGTATTAATTCCTCATCCGTTGCCCATTGGCAACAAGCCCGAATCTGCATCAGTGTTTTTTTTGCGGCCCCCGAAGTTAGCGTGTTGATTAGGTGTCTGCGAATTTTTCGGGCATCTCGCAAGGCTTGAGAAGGTAAAGAGGCAATATGTGCGGCTACTCGCTTGAAATCCTTGTTGATGGTGGTAATGGCCAGATGCCCCGATTTGTAAGCAGTGTACTTTTCCCACAACTCCCTCAACGTGAGAGGAAATTCATCAATTGCTTGGACTTGGGTTTGGTATTTGTTAAGGGTGAAATCAAACCGTTCAAAGGCGATATCGGCGGCGATTGACATTGCTTTTTGTTCAGCAGCAGCGCGGTTGAGCGCTGTATCGGGGAGGTTGAGGTAAAGATATTTCTGTTGGCCGCCGAACAGGTGGCGGGGGATTTGAATCCGTAGCATCCCCCGGACAGACGAGACGGCTACAGTACCTTTGGGCTTTCTCATCCGGCCTCCGACAATCTATCTAGAGGAACCATTTGCTGTTTGCCCATCCAATTAACGATCGCCATCGCTATCCCTCCAGCGGTGAAGTGAAACTTGACGAACTCGACGACATCGCGCCGCATCTGACCAGTAACTCGCAGCTTTAATTTTTGTCCTGGTTGCCAGTGGGGTTCGTCCGCCTGTGCGGTATCAATTTCGGGTATCGCCGCCTTTACCACCCGCAAGCTCATTGGATCAACCCATTCCTTAAATTCCTTATGGGAGACGACGCAGCGGAAATCGTCAACCCACCTAGCTTTAGGCATCCCCCTCTGAATCATCGGCTTGTCTGCTCCAGTCATCGCGAGGGATATCCATTTTTTATTAATGGCGTAAATCTCTACTAATCCAGTGCCGCCAGGAGAAACAATCTTGTCGCCTTCTTCTAAAAATTTGGTATCTGTGATCGCTTCTGTCACATTGACTGGCACATCAACCAGCTTCTGTTTTTTATTCAGTATCTTGATAGCTCCAACTGTCACACTGTCTGCGGACTCATCATTTGTGTTTTTCGAGGCTGGCGTTTTTTCTGGTTCATCTGGTTCATTTAGCTGAAGCTTTTGCAGTGCAAAGCTTTGACCCTGTTCCAAATCTGGTTCATTTTGGTTCATTTGGTTCATTTTTTCTGACTGATGAACCAAATCTGGTTCAAATGAACCAGATTTGGAACAGGTTGTATCCTTTGCAGGTGAAGCAATAGGAGCGTTTGAACCAGATGAACCACATTTTTCGGTGACAGTGAATTTTCCATCGGCAACTGTCACAATGAGTCCCAGGGCTAGTAACTCTGAAACCCAAATTTTGACCGTACTAGATGAAGGGCGACACCGTGATGAGAAGCCGTAAACGATATCTCGGATTGTGACTGCACCCTTCCGAGCGGCGATCGCAATCACACGAGCCAAACTTGGTGCTAGTTCCTGGCGCGAACCAATCTCAGTACGGATACTTGTGATTTGTAACTCTGTAAACCTTACAAACTGGATAGCCGCAACGACCGCCTCCGATTCAATAACTGGTGAAACTTCATCACCATTAAACAAACTGTGGATCGTGTGGATACAGGTCAAGAGCTTCCCAACCTTCTCAGGCATCTTGCCAATCATCCCGGCACGCGACTCGTCTTGCTCCTGCTGCGCCCTAACCCGGCGCTGTTCGCAGTCGTTGTAGAATGCGATGAATTTGCGCCTTGCCTCCAAACTCAACTCGAATTTTATCGGTGGTAACGAATCAATCTTCTGGTAAAGAGCACAGAGCATGGGAGATAGATCGACGTTTGGCATATCCATGCTCAACTCACAGGCAGCCGGTGGTTGACTAACAAAATCAAACCGGGCAAACTTACCATTTTTGTCCTCTTGACTCAAAAAATCCGCTAAGACTGACGGCTGAATCGTGCCAAATATTGAAAGGTAAAGTCTATCTAAATCTACCTTCAAACCTTCTGTACGCAATACTTTTGTTCCTGCCGTTCCGCCGTTCCAATACTCAAGTAAATCTTCTTCGTCGCTGCCCTTACCTCCCCTATATTGATTGCTGGATTTAAGAAATCCAGCCAGTTCATCGCAAGTCCACATCAATGATTGCAAAGGAAAGTGTTGAACTTGACAAGGGATACTTTCACCTGTCGCTTTACTGAAACTGTAAACCTTTGGTCTTGGTTTAATCGGTTCAGCACCGCGATTATCTTTCTTAGCTTTCCACTCAGCAAGAGCCGCCTCATACTCTTCTAATTTCTCCCTATATTCCTCCCGTGCCGCTTGCAGTAGTGGCAGCATGGGGTCAGTGATTATCGCTCTAAATATTGGCGATTTCTTCTGAGATATATTGGCGACGATGGCACCAAAATAATTCGGCGTGCAGCGATATTTTGTTTGAGGATACAGCATCGTTTCTGTCCCTACCTTGAACAGCGATGACGTTTGGGTAAGCAATGCGATCGCGAAGCACTCAGGTTTTAGATTAAGGATGGATGCCAGTCTCTCAATGGGTTTAGCTAGTTTCTCTGGGAAAATCTCTGATAGTTTTATGCTAGATTTCTGAGCGGCAAGTAAGCTCTCAATCTCTGCTTTGACATCGCCTCGTGCATCTTCCCGTTCTAATTCCTCAACGCGAGTGTTGTAAATCTTTTGGATGGCATTCTCAGCCATCTTGTACTTTTGAGCTAGCTCTGAAATGGCAATTAGCAATTGCGAACGGCGTAAATCTTGGGCAATCAAGCTGTCGATATCAGCGCCTATGCCCTTGATGTCTGGCTGGGCAAAATTCGGGTGAGTAATAACTTTTACTTCAGCTTTAAGCTTTTTCTTTTGCCCTACCAACTCTAAGATTTGTGCCGCAGTCGCACCCCCACCAATCCAGTCTTTAATATCCAAGCCCCGGTTTTTAGGTAGGCGTGCCCAGAAGAAATCAGAGGGCGGCGCATAACACCATTGAGCGTCTGGGAAATCTTCTGAAATTTCCTTCATGTAGGCTAAGCCGGGTTCATCCCGATCTGGACAAAGGACTAACTTAGCCCCTTCTAAATCCTGCCTGTACGAGCCATATTTGCGGTAATTTCCACTACCTCCAATGAATGTAGTAGCCGCGATTCCTATCTCCCATAGAGAGTCGGCAACTCCTTCGCCTTCACAGATAAAAATAGGATTGCCTTGAGCTATGGCCGCCCTTACTTCTTGATACCGATAACAGGGGATTCTTGACCTATCCAAGCCATCTAAGTTAGATTGCCACTTCTTCCCATCCCAAGCTGATTGCGGAAAATCTTTATGTCCTTTGCCGTCATCAATCCGTGTAACTCTGACGCAGTTATTCCCCTCTCTGTCGTCGTAGAGGAAAACGCTTTTTCCTGCTGGTCTAACAGGTTTAGTATTGGTTTCGGGGGGGGCTAAAGCTTCTCTGATGTCTTTGTTCTGGCAACCATTCCAGCATTGGTAAGCACCGTTTTTTTTACTGATTGAAAGGTTGTTATTGCCGCAAACTGGGCAGATATATTTTTCACCTTTGACATGAGTTAATTTGTCGGTGAAGTTCCTGATATCAAAGGAATTTGTGTTAGAATTGTATGCAGTCATTGAAGTTTTTTTCTGTTTGTTACTGTGTGAGTAGGAGCTGTTACTCCTACTCAATTGCTGTCAATTAGAATGGAATTGGATCGTAGTCTTCGTCTGTCTCTACCCCTTGGGGGACTGTTCTCTTAGGCTTCTGAGGGTTTAAGCCGTAAGCCTCTTTCACCCATGCAATGTGCTTTTTGTCTGGCCGAAACATCGGGAGGTCGAGACGGAAATAGCAGAAGATTGAACCGACATTTTGATCGTGATAACTATTGCCATCGAGTTCCCCATATCGTCGCTCCCAGAGGCCTATATCGAGGTCGAAGCGTAAGAAACGTTTGTCGATTTCAATCTTCATTTGATTACCTCAAACTCAATTACCCAAACCATCGGATTTTTCTCCCAAGAACCCGCACCATTAATTTTTTCCCAAAGCATCTTAAATGCTTCAATTGCGTTATCAAAAACTTGATCGCGTCTACAAAGAGTAGGGATTTGAAGTTTGACAATGCCTTCTGCTATAGCATCCTCCTCAGAAATGCTATTTAATGGCTCTACCCAAGTATCCAGAATCTTCAATTCGAGGCGACAAGCTTCGCGGGGCATAAATATCGATCGCTGCCAACATCCGGGTTTTATGAAGTCCTTTGGTGCGGTTGCTCTGTAGATTAGTTTGCCGTTGATTTCGCAGAAGGTTTCTCGTACCCAGAGGGTATCCCCAGCGACTCCATAGGGACATGGTTTGTCTGTCATCTTGAGATGCACAATCCGCCGTGTTTGGGTTTTGGCCCCTCCAAGAATTGCTCTCACCATCTCGCCTTTAAATAGGATGGGGCGTGAGCGGCTGGCTTTTACTTCTGTTGAAACCATCTTTCTAGTACCTCGTTGATTTTGCTCTTAAGTTTGCGGACGTGCTCGTTATTAGATTTCGCGGACTTGACGGCATTCGTGAGAGCTTCCTTGACCTCAAATATTTTGAGGTAGTGAGCTTTTGCCCGTGACTCGTAAAAGTCATAGTCCTCTTGAATTTCATCAAATACCTCACTTACCCATTCCCGAAATGGGAGGTCAGCGTTCAATCCATGTAGTTCCCCATCAATTCGTGCTAACTTCTCTTCAAGGTTTTTGATATCCATTTTTTGCCTTACAAATTAAACAACCTGTACCTTTGCACCATTTGCACTGACCTAATTCTTCAAGAGCGGTCTTAACCTCCGAGCACCAGATTTGATAAGGGTGGTTTGCCCTTTGACCGTAGGGATAGGCATCCCTAATCGCTTTCCTGATTGCCTTCGGATCTGAGCTTTGGCAGTTGTTGATCGCTGATTGAATTACATTCCTTGCGTGCAATCTCCAAGGGGATGCCATCAATCTCTCCTCCCGTTTCCTCGTTCTGGTTCGCGGTCTGGTTTCTGTTGGCCTTGAGCTTCAGCAATTAAAGTCCCAAATTCTATCCGTCCGCTACCTCTTTCTCCCGATCCTTTCTCCACTAAAAAGCAGAGAACGGAAAGGAATAAGAGTAAGCAGCAAGTGAATCCTAGTGTGAATGAACGGTTTAGCATTGCAGGTAATTGGTAATTGGAATTAGCCCGCACCCTGATAATTGTTGAATTTTGAGGGGTGAAGCTCACCCCTTGTGCTTTATCGAAGTTGTTGAAGTCCGCGAAGGGTGATGTATTCCGTGATGGCCGCCTCACTAAATACACAATCGGGAGGCACGATCGCATCCGCTTCACGCTCTGTCTGCGCTCCCTCCAAAATCGCGATCGCCAGCCCTAACTTTTCCTCGTCATCAGAAATCCGGCGCAAATACCGAGCGGCTTCCGTAAGGATAGGGCTGCAATTGGTATCAAGGGAGAAGCGGATTTGCAGCAATGTCTCCCTCATGTACAGCAGGGCAAGGGAGGCGATCGCTAATTTATCTTCCATGCTGGCTTGAGAAACGATTGACCAAATCCGCTCTAGGGCTAGCTGGTCAAGCCGTGCAATTTTGGCGGCGGACTCTATCTCAGCGGGGGTCATTTTATCTAAGTCTGGTAGGTCTTTAGTTTGCATTTTTTTGACTCCTGATTGTGGGGTACAACCCTTGTGGGGTATTAGTCCTATGGTGTTTGTCCGTTGGTTCGAGCAAAATTGGTTGCTAAGGCTGGCGCTCTGCCCGCAGGTCTGATGAGCCAATCAACAGCCTTGAGTGGAATGAAGCGGCAGAAAACTGTAAGACTGCCGCATTTTTATAGAAGCGATTTAACTCAGTGACGACAACCTTTGTGCTGATTGGCTTCTAGGCTTTCCTCCTCGATGGAATTCCCGGTGGTAAATGCGATCGCTAGTTATGAGCGATCGCTGACAGGCATAGGTGAGACACTTACGTAAAAGGCAGTCTTGAGCTTTAGCAGGTGCGGGGACTGTCTTTTCGTGCGTCCACCTTAGCGTAAATCAATTGACGGTTAAAGTCAATACCTTTACGTTAACCATAAAACAGTTTACTATGAGTAAGAGAACCACTAAGTCGCTGCTTATGAGATTGAGAACGGTAAGATTTATAACCCAGAAGGATTTGGCGGATTCGCTTGGGGTTACGGAAACCACCGTTCGCAACTGGGAAGCGGGTAGGTCTGTTCCTCGCCTAACCCCACGACAATTTAAAACGCTTCTTAGGGTACTAGAACTTTCTGTAGAACAGTTGCCTGATGATTTCGGCCCGCCAGAATCACCGATTGCCGTTATGAACGGCCGGAACCTTGAAAATCAAAACTAAATAGTTCAGCCCTCCCAGCTTGATGTCTGGGAGGGCTAACTTTCAAAAAGCACAAAAAAACGCCTAGCCCCAGTGCGATAAACACCGAGGCTAGACTTCCCACTCACCAGGACACACCTGGAAAGGAGCAAATTTATGATGTCACAAATAGCTCAAGCTCAACAAGCAACTGCAACTGCTCAGCCACCGAAGCTCATTTACAACAATCGCATCGAAGCTCAAGCAGAACTGGTAGACGAGCAAGCAGATTATGTTTACCAAATATTGATGGATAGCTTGCACCCAAAAACCGGGCAAATAGCGCCAGAGTACAGAGATTATTGCCTTGCCATGCTGTGCAGCCTCAACACAGCTGTAGTTGGTTTGTATGAACTTTTGGGGGGAGAGCAGCGCTAGTGAAGTCTCAGACCCCTGGGACTCGTCTCAGACCCCTGGGACGACTGAAACCCTTACAGAGTAACGAGTCCCCGCGTCCCTGGGACTCGTCCCACGTCTCACAGGAGGGAGCAAAACACGGTTTTTTAAGTGTTTTGCTCCCTCTTTTTTTGTGGGACGTGGGACGGCTAACTTTTTGGTGCTAGACACCCGTAGATAAATTTGTAGACACTGTAGACTAAACAAAAATCACCAGAAATAACGGAGGGGCAATGAGTAATAGCGGTACACAAGAGATAGACAAGAAAAAGCTTGTAGCAGCGCTAGGGGCGTTGGCAGAATGGTTGATAGAGGTCGATGAGAGACTAGATAACCTAGAAAAGCTGCATTTAAAGGAATTGCAGGAATTGCCGAAGGAAAAGAATCCCCCTGTAAAAATCTATTTTGATATCTAATGGGATGTTGTAGACAAAATTGTTGACACTGTAGACAGACTGACTTATCGTAGACATAACTTGTCTACAGGTGTCTACAATGAATCAAAGTCAGGTAATTTCGTTTCGAGCGTCAGGTCAGTTTCTAAGTTGGATAGAAACTCAGAGACTAGAGGGTGAATCCCCCAGTCAGGCCGCGCAACGCATTCTCAGAGAAATATCAGGCACGTCTACAGTTATGTCTACATCAAATAACACCGACATCGCGTCTACAGAAATGTCTACAAGTGTAGACAAGATTGTGAGTGATCGAGTTGACCCCATACTTGAGCGCTTGGGAGGCATTGAGGAACGCCTGGGAAAGTTGAGAGCCTGAGCCGTGACAACACTCAGGCAAGAAAAGAGGTTGAGAAGTGGAAGCGTCAGGCAGAGGAGGCGAACGCCGCATGGAAAGCTTTTGAGAAAGGGAGGGAGGCGGATTTGGAGGGGAAGATTGAAAGGTTGAAAGGCGAATTGGTCGAAGCGCGATCGGCACTTTCCGCCAAGGTCGCGCCTGATTCCGAAATTTTGGAATTGCCAGAGGCGGCCGACTTGCTCAATCAGCTTAAGGCGCGGCGCAAGCGATCGACGGCAACCTTGGCTGATGTGGAGGTTATTTTGGAGATGATTTAGGGGTGCCGATCGCGTTCTTATGAGTTCAGCCCTCCTAGAGTTTTAAGTCTGGGAGGGCTGACTTCATATCTGATAAAAACTCTTTGTTTTGGGGTTGAACGATGTTTAGTTGGCTTAACTACTCCTCATCCGGCAAAAACGTCACAGAGACGCTGAGGTTAACCTTCAGCCTTCCCTTTTTCCACTTAGCTTGATCAAGCTTGAGAATTTCACATTGAACCCCTTCCAACCAGTTAGCGTTTTCGGGCAAAATGTTTAACCGTTGCCTGAGCTGCTGGCTAATAAGGGCTTGCTGGGTTGGGTGCTTTTCCAGCCCAAAAAGCCCCGTACCCCCCGCAGCTTGTCTTAGTCGCCCCACTCTACATTCAGACTGAGGAAAGGAGATCACATCATCGTCTTGAAAGTCAGGTAAAATTTTAGTGGTTTCATCGCTTGGCATAGATGACTCCAAATTCTGTAAATGACACCTAATTTTACTAGGGTTGTCAAGTTCTGCTTTTAGACTGGCGATCGCTCTCCCATAAGTTCAGCCCTCCCAGAGTTTTAAGTCTGGGAGGCCTATTTAGGTTTTTGTTTGGGTGATTTTGCGGATTTCTTTCTAGGCTTCTTTGTAGCACTGCTACCCGATTGTTGAGTGAACTTTTCATACATTAAAGGAGCGAAAACGATCCAAGCACAGAGAGATATTGCAATCAACCACTCTCGCGATATCTTTTCGCTTGTCCCCATAGGGATAAGTGACAGAATTACCTCCATGCTAAGACTAACCTGGATAACCCTAATCCCTTCTTTTAATGAGGTTTCCTTTTTGACTTGAGGCATTAGCGGGTATTTTTTTCGCAGCCAAGGCAACAGGAGAGCAATGCAATAATGATAAATAATCATTAATAGTGCTGCCCCCATCAGAGAACCAATCCATACAAGTCCGAATTGTAAAAAAGATAGCTCCGAATCGGTCGTCATCAACCTTTCCAAGATAATCCCTAGAGAAAAGTGAGTTGAAATCAGCGCGATCGCACGTAGCCACGAAATGCGCGTCGGTAGGCTTCTTTTGATATCCATACTCTAGAGAAACAGATTGCCGCAATTATACCTTTTAAGGACACCCCTCTCTAGGTGGAACAAAGCAAAGTAAATTTGTCGGCTCTCCATCATCTCCAATTTCCGCAACGACCGCTCGGACAGCCCGAATAGTTTGGTTTATCGGCTGGCGCTTTGGGTTCCCGCCCTCAGTATACCTAGGCGCGAGATTACCATTTCCATCTCGGTGAGGTTGGGCTTCACTCAAGCTTACCAAATAGGCCAAAACCCTTTCTGCTTCCGCTTTCGATTCAAAATATGCCCCAGTGTAAATATTGGAATTTTTCCAATAAATTCGGCCGCAATGCGTCCCTCTGTTCATTGAAAGATTCTCAAAATAATCGCACCAATTCAAATTATCTTTAGGCATAGGGATTGACGTATGCCACAACGACCCTGATTGAGTGGGGTATTGAGTACCCCAAGTGATTACGAGCTGTTTTGTTACCTTAAATTCCTCAAACCTACTATCCGGCATTAAAGGCACACAGGAGGCATCGCAAGCCGTTTTAAGTACCTCTTTTACCAAAGCAGTTAAGGCCGCGACTTGACTGCTAAGCCCCTCAATTCCATTACCAGAATATAGAATCGCTTGAGTATTGTTGTCGCACCCAAAATATTCTATTTGTCCGGTAATATTTGGTAGTGTGGCCCCCTCACAAACCTCGCTCAATATCTTTGTATTGATACCAAATAGTTGGTCGATTTGATTTTTTATCCCATCAAACCCCACACCAGAATAATTGTAATTAATTGTAGAGCCATCACAATCATAGCTACCACTTCCAAATAAAGCCGGGTATTCTATATCTATATTCAAATCACAGACTTTTTCTAATATCTGTTTGTTAACCCCTAAGACTATATTAATTAATTGATGTAACCCCGTTAATCCCTCACCTCTGTAGGAGTAAGGTGTCGCCGCCCCCTCGCTACAGACAATAGTGCCAGAACCCTCAAAGGTTGGAGCTTTTTTCTTCAAATTATCTTGTACATCCTTTAATTTTGATTCAATATCTTCGCAGCATTCTTGCAGCTTCTTCAAATCTGGCTTAATCGGCTCTGGTATTAATTTCCCGACCAAATCAACCGCTACGGGTAATTTAGTAGCCAAGTCAACCGCTACGGGTAATTTAGTAGCCAAGTCAACCGCTACGGGTAATTTAGTAGCCAAGTCAACCGCTACAGGTAATTTAGTAGCCAAGTCAACCGCTACGGGTAATTTAGTAGCCAAGTCAACAGCCACAGGCAACTTACTAACCAAGTCAACCGCTACAGGTAATTTAGTAGCTAAATCAACCGCTACAGGTAATTTAGTAGCTAAATCAACCGCTACAGGTAATTTAGTAGCCAAGTCAACCGCTACAGGTAATTTAGTAGCTAAATCAACCTTGGCGGGTAGCTTAGCACTCATATTTGTTGCTGTTGGCAACTTGGCTATCAATGTTGTTGTAGCAGGCAATTTAATTTGTGTCTCGATTTTCGCCTTGGACAGAGCATCTTTAATAGAAGTGTCTATCTTTTGCAAAATCGGCTGAAGGTCAATAGGAGCATCCTTTGGTCTGTCTTTTATTAAATTAATATCAGTTTGCAATCTACTCAGTTTTTGAGCAATCGGATACGCAAGATTTACCCCTCCATAGCTATTAATATCCACTTCATTTAAGGCTCTTTCGGCATCCTGTGGTAAAATGTATCAGATACTACATTTTACTAGGTTGCGACCAATGGATCTTCACTTAGATATTTTATTAAATTTACCGAATGTAAGTGTTTTTACTTGTTATGATCG
>NZ_JARFTR010000054.1 GCF_029167235.1 Kamptonema sp. UHCC 0994
CATCGACCATGAGGACTTTGTAGCCCATGCGGGCTAGAGCAGAGCCGAGAAAGAAGCAGGTGGTAGTTTTCCCTTGCCCCCCGGCGAGCGATGCAGCGGTGATGGTCAGCACGGTTGATTAGATAGATGTGCAACTACTTTACAATACAGTAAAGCAGCAATGCAATCAAGAGCTAATGCAACAAAGAAGTAATGCAGTAAAGTAAGTAAGCAGCAAGGAAGTAATACAATAAAGCAGTATTGCCACTAAGTAGTCAAGTAGCAAGGAAGTAATGTAACCAAGCGCTCATGGTGTTTGGGTGTGGTCAAAGCTCAAGGATGCCTTGCGATCGCTCTTGCTGCTGTGGATGGAACACCAGTGTCCTTGTTCGGTACTCAAAGAGAGTCCCTGAGTCAAGGCAGAATCTTTTCCTAATTTTGGGCTTTTTATCAGTAACTAAAGGTCTTATATGGCTCTGTAACAGGTTTTGGGGGTTGATTATTTTGCTAGAATGAAACAGCCCTGCTGAGTCAAGGGAGTGCAAACAATTGAGGAGTGCGGTACGGCAAGGGAGTGCTACAGAGGTGACATAAAAAAAGCGATCGCACCGCATTGGGTACTTATCAATGCGCCCCGCTTAGAATTGCAGTTAAAATCTACATCAAGAGATATCCAACCTTCAGTTAATTATGGAGGGAATTAGCCAAGGATTTCAACCATGAAAGTCACCGTAAAAGATAGCGAAACTCTCGAAACAATAGACCTAAATCAACTTAGAAATTATTTGCAAACTCATGGGTGGCATGAAGACAAACCTTTCTTAGACAATGCTACACTTTGGCACAAACCAACAGCCAAGGGAGAAGAGTTTGAAATATTGCTACCTAACCGGCCCAACCTCGGAGATTACGCCGCCCGTATTCGTGAGGCAATCCAAACTCTAGAAAACGTAGAAAATCGCCCTCAACTTGAAATTTTAAGCGAACTATTTACCACCATTCCCAACACGATTATTCAGGGAATTGTCATGCAAATCCACACCCCCAACGCTGACAGGTTAAGCGGCGAAATTACTCTAATAGGCCTCTTTGCCGACAAACTGCGGAAAATTCACACCTCACTCGCCGACAAAGATTACGTCCTCGCCATCATTGCCTATCAAGAACGCTTGCCCGTTCTCTGTACGGGTGACTTAATCAAAGAAAAGAACGCCTTTACCCTCAAAAACCCCCGCAACTTAACCCTCGATGAATTATGGCAAAATGATGGTTACGGTTAAGTTTAAGCGATCGGCGGTTTGCCATATTTTTTAAACAGGTCGTTGACGGCCTCTATGAGTAAATCGTGAGAAGGCTTCCCCAAGTCAGTCGCCAGGTGCTTGAGTTGTTTCCACGCCCCTTCATCTAGCCGTAATGTCTGCCCCCTGCGTTTGGGTTCAGTTTCTGTGGCGGAGGAGGTTGCTTGTACTGTGGTTGTCCCCTTGGAGAGTGTCAAATCGGATAAACTTGGTTTCTTCTTGGGCATTTACTTACTCCCTGCTTTCAACAGTTTCGCAATCCAATTCCAACTTTGTTTAATCTCAATAGCGGCTTTTCCCCTGGGCTCAATCTCATTCGCTACCCTACCGTCAATCAAGGCGCGTGAGTAGGCAATGCGAGAGGCTAACGCCACAGGACAAATGGGTAAACTGTAGGCAGCTAGGGCGGTTTTAGCTTCATCGGTAACGCCTGACCTGGGCGGTGTTTGGTTGAGGACGAATACTGCGGGTTTGCCTATTCCTCGTACCAGTTCGACTGTACCTGCGATCGCTTCCAAATCCAGTACAGAAGGCCGCACCGGAATTACTACTAAGTCTGAGACTCTAGCCGCATGGACGGCATTTGTGTCAATGTCAGGGGGAGTGTCGATCAACACCAAGTCAATGCCACCTTTAAGGCAAGCTTGAATGTGGTCAGAGATGTTGGACGGTTGGGGCTGTATCAGTAAGGGGGTTTCAGCTTCTCGCTTGTTAAACCAAGATGCTGAGGACTTCTGGGAATCCATATCTGCCAACACGACACTCAAGCCGCACTTTACGGCAACGACTGCCCAGTGGACGGCAAGGGTTGTCTTTCCCGACCCTCCTTTTCTCGATAAAAGGCTAACTACGAACATTGGTGCTACTTGCTAGTTTGATATCATTATAGCGTGAAAGCTGTGGCGTGACCAACTATTATGCGTTGATTTAACTTACTTTAACTAGGGTTGGGATGATTTATTTCTAAAAATAGTAAGCTATTGTGATAGCAAGATAGTAATAAGTGCAACTAGGTCTGAGGGCTTTGTGAGAGTGAGTGAAGCAGGCTCCTCTTGGATTTAGGTGCGATCGCCCTAAAAAACTCCTCTCAGAATCGCCTATAACTAGCCTGTTTTCCTTTTTAGGGGTGATTCTACATTTACTCCTCTGAGCCTGTTAAAGGGCTAGTTCAAAGTAGCATCTTTTGCTTTCCCAAGGCATTGATAAGCTTGTTGACGAAATTCCTATAATTGTTCAAACTTCACTTAAGCTCACTTGCCTACTTTTCCCGTTCGGGAAACTTGAGTGAGTGAAGCGAAGCTATTCCGAAGGGAATCGCACCGTGTAGTCTAAACTCCAATTTTTAGTTGACCTCATCAACCTGCAATCTGCTGTATCTCTCAAGAGTTAGACACCAACTCCACTTTCAGCTTCAGTGTGCGGGCAAACAACAGATGCACTGCTAGCGCCTTACTCAGAGACAATGCTGCTTCCACAACTCAGGGCAACCCTCATAAATGCCTGCTGGCGGTGCCAATAAGTCAGTAGCACACTTCCAGAGTTCTCTCACAGCCTCTATGCTCAAATTGATCGTACCGTTCCTCAATTGCCACTCAGAAAAATTTCTGACCTCGTACTGGTGAACAGCCTGCGATCGCGTAGCCACCGATCGCAGTCATTGCTTTAGACAAGGCAAATCAGATTTAAACTAAAAACTTGTGGATCAATTTTTCCTTTATTGTTCTTGGAGAATCGGCTAAAATGCCAAACCCTATTAACCAGGAAAGCATTCCCAGATTGCCTGAGCGTCGAGATAACGCCAATAATTTTTGCACCTATCTCATGCTGGCTACCCGCAATAGTCGCCCCGCTATTGAGTGGAAAAATCATCTTCATCTCAAACGCAACTTTGAACTATACCAACAACGAAATCAGCAACTTTCGTCTTTGTGTAGTCAGCCAAATCAAATAAAAAAATTAGCAGAATTTTGGAGAGAAATAGCGATTGATACTTCACGAATTTTCCAAGACTGGGAACCCAAAAACAGGCAAATTCTAGCTTTAGAACACTTGGCTAGTTACTTTGAAACAGAATGCTATCATGCGGCTAGAACAGTATGGTTACAATCACAGGATTTTCTTTGGGATGAGTATCTTTGCTGTGCCCGTGTTTTTATTTACACTTTTGAGCATCTTTTGAGGCTGTTGCAGTCTTATAACCTTTCTCATCAGACTTCTCTTGATACCTACATTCAGCAAACTTTGATTAAAGTTATCAAATCCGAAGTCTCGATTGGGAAGTTTTCTCCCTGGCGATTATTAGCTAAAAAAAGTGATAAAGAGCTTCAGGAAGCCCTACAAAGATTTGGCTATCAAGAACCCAATATTTCTCAATATATGTTTGCCCGTAAATATTTTAAACAGGTTTATCGCTTTAACAAAGTTAATAATCCTGCGACGCGAAAAACAGGGCAAAAATGGCCAGAGCCAGATATTGAGGACTTTCAAGCAGCCGCAGAGTCTTACAATGCAGAAAAGTCATTGCCAACCGCACCCCATGAAGTCTCAGCCGCTTCTAAAATTAGCCGAGAGCAACTACAAACCTGGATGGAAAATTGTATTTTTGTCTTACAAAATTATCCAAAATCTATCAATCCTATTTCCCTAGACAAAATTCTGGAAAAAGGTGAGTTACAATTAGAAAATCCCGCTGGAATAGAAACTGAAGCTCCTGCTAAAGTAGCAAGAGAATTACCCAAAACAATTAACTCTGCCTTTCGTCAACACCTAGAAAATCTTAAACCAGTGCAGCACAAAATTCTCTTACTTTATTACGGTGCTGGATTTAACCAAACGGACGTAGCAAATCAATTGCAAGTTAACCAGTCAGGCATTTCTCGGCGACTTGATACCATTAAGATTAAACTACTAAAAACTATGGTAGAAATGTCCCAACCCCACTCATGGGTTGTCGATTATGTAGGGGGATGGTTACAGAAAAATTACCGCGCTCCCTTGCACTCAGATTTAATTCAAGTTGCTTTGGTTCAAGCAATTAAAGAACTTGAATCTCAAGAACAAGAAGTTTTACGTCTCCGCTACGGCGACGAACAGTTAGCAGCAGAAAAAATTGCCTATCAGTTGAGCATGGATTTATTAGAAGTAACTGCTATCATTTCTCAAGCTCAGCAGAAATTGCAGGCAAATTTAATTAAGGTACTTAATACTTGGGTAAAAGAGTATGTCGAAAACTGGTTAATCAAATTTTATCAAGCTCAAGTTTTAGCAGTTTGTGGAACTCCAAATCTACCTGTAGGAGGTGAAGATATCTCCCAAACTATTGATAGTATTGTTCAAGAATGTCAAAAAACTTTGATGAATTGTAAAAAAGGAGAATAAGCCATGTTTGAATTAAATCAATTACAGTCTTTTAAGGCTCAAAATAATGACAATTTACGGTTGACAATTGACCAAGCAGACCAAGAAATTGCTTGGCATAAAGCTCAACACCATTCTAATCCCATTTCTCGGTATAATGCTTATCTAAATGGTGCTTGTTTAAAGCCTTTTTTGAACTGGCTATCAGAATGGTTGGAAGAGGAAACCTTGTCTCAACCTTCAGTCTGGCACTATCAGGATATTGCTAGTATTTGGGAAGTGGTGAATGGAACAGCCATTGAAATTGGCGAAACTAGACTGGTATTAATTCCCAGTGATGAAGGAGATTTAGAAGAATTGTGCGTACCGCAGGAGTGGGTTGATATTCCTAATTGGAGTGCTGATTATTATCTGGCGGTACAGGTGAATTTAGATGGAGATGATGATGAGTTTTGGATAGAAATATGTGGCTTTGCTACCCACCGTCAACTGAAGAGTGAAGGGAGATATAGTATTAGCGATCGCACTTATTCTTTAGCCATTGAAGAGTTAACAGCATCTCTCACCGTCATGCAAATTACTTTAGGACTAAATTTGCAAGCCGAACTTTCACCATTGCCAAATTTATCTGAAGTAGAAGCCGAAAAATTATTAAAAACCCTCAGCGATTCATCCGTGTATTCTCCTCGGCTGAAAGGTTCATTTTACCAGTGGGCGGCTTTTTTCGCCAATGATGAATATAGGCAACATTTGTATAATCAGCGTTTACCAAAAAATGGTGTACCTGCTGTATTAGCTACCCCTAGTCAAATTCCAGAAAATTTACTTCAGCGGGCAAAAAATTATTGGCAAGCCGGCTGGCAAACAGTGGGGGAAATGATAGAATCTTTAGGAACTTTAGATCCTAATTTGGTTTATGCAATGGAAGGATCTGAACGTTATCGAGATGGCCATTCTAAAAGTCAGAATAAAATTCCCACACTGATTGAATTATTGCAGGATCACCGCAATAAAGGGAATCAATGGCGGGCTGCTGAATTATTAGGTCGTGTTGAACCGGGAAATGTAGAAGCGATCGCCGCACTTAGTCATTTACTACAAACAACTCAAGATGATACCTTGCGCCGTCAAGCTGCTGTAAGTTTAGGAAAGATTGACCCTCCCAATGTTGCTGCTGGTCTAAGAATTGGTAAAATTATTGAGTTGAACATACAGCTTGATATAGTTCGGGTTGTATTAGTAGTAACTCTTTTACCTGAAGGAATTGATAAAACTAATGTTCACTTACGAGTATGTCCGGTGCAAACGCAAACTTTACCACCCAATCTCGAATTAATTGTCTTAGATGAAGACGGCGAAGTTTTTTGGGAAGAACAGGCGGATAGTGCTACAGATAGCATTCAATATGAATTTAGAGCGGCTCTTGGCGATTATTTTCAGGTAAAAGTTGCTTGTCAAGGAGTTAACGTTACAGAAGATTTTACCATTTAATTCAATTAGTATCAGAAAGTAAAAAGCAATGAGCAAATTTGTAATTTTAGAAATAGGCAATGCTAACAGTGAGCAACGTTATCCTGTTAACCTCAGAATTGGTGATAGTATTAACTCTACTATTATCCAAAGTAGAGGGTGGTTTCCACCTGTGACAACTTTTCTGGAAGCATATAATAATTTGCAGGAAGCTCGAATTAAGTACGGTTTTGGTTCATCTCGCACATTAGAAGAATTAGAAGAATTAGAAGAATTAGAACCGAACACTCGCGCATTAGAACATATACCAAAAAAAGGAAGAATTACAAAAATATCAGTTCAAGAGTCAGCTAATTCTGTAAAAAATGCTGTGGATAATTGGCTAGATGATGGAGATAGTCTTTTTCGACCAGTCAGAGATAAACTCTTACAAGTATTGAGCGCTGAGAGTGGCAATGTTAGGTTAATGATTCAAACAGATGATGTTTCCCTCTGGGGATTCCCTTGGCATTTATGGCATATACTTGATGATCTTAAAGTTGAGCCAATTTTTAGTCGTTTGACTAATACAAAATTTGATTATCAGCCTATTAACTCTAAAACTAAGGTGAGGATTCTGGTAATTTTGGGAGACAGTACCAAAATAGATGTTGAGGCAGATTTGTTGTTATTGAAAGAATCAATTGCCTATGACAATGCAGAGATTGAAACCTTAGTAGCGACTAGCAGTAGCAAGCTAAATGACCAGTTATGGGATCGTAATTGGGATATTATATTTTTTGCCGGTCACAGTTCTAGTAATCCTGATTATAGTCAGGGAAAACTGGCAATAAGTGAAACTGAAACAATCACAATTGCCGATTTAAAGTATGGTTTAGCCAATGCAATTAAGCACGGTTTGAAATTAGTAATTTTCAATTCTTGTGATGGTATGGGATTAGTAAATGAACTAGCTTCCTTACAAATTCCAGCGGTAATTGCTATGCGAGAACGAGTACCAGATCAAGTTGCTCAGAAATTTTTAGAGTATTTTTTAGAGGCATTTGCTAAAGAAAATAAGTGTTTGCGAGATTCAGTTCGTAAGGCGCGGGAAAGGCTACATGGGATGGAGGGTGAGTATCCCTGTGCTAGTTGGTTGCCGATGATTTATGAAGATCCCAGTGTTGAACCTCCTACTTGGATTGAGTTATTAAAGGGGAATGAGGAAGAGCGTCAGCGTGTTTCAATTTGGCCGAGTTTGCGGGCTGTGTTGATGATAAGTTTGTTGGTGACTGGTGTAGTAATGGGATTGCGGTGGGTGGGGTTGTTAGAAAACGTAGAAAAAAAAGCTTTTGATCAACTAACAGAGATAATGCCAGATAAAGGGCTAGATTCCCGCTTATTAATTGTTAAAGTTACCCCAGATGATTTTAAGCAATTGAATAATGAATATCCCCTACAAGATAAAACAATAGTTCGAGCTTTAGAAAAATTAAATAAGTATAAACCACGAACTATCGGTTTAGATATTTTCAGAGATGTCCCAGTAGGTCAAGGACGTGCTGAGTTAATTAAATACTTACAAGAGCATGAACACATAATCCCTATATGTATGTTTCCTTCGGAAGAAATTCCTGAAGGGATAGCATCGCTACCTGATATCCCAGATATTAGACTCGGATTTGGCGATATTGTAGAAGATTCTGATCGGACGATAAGGCGACATTTATTAGCTATGAAACCATACCCATCTTCTCATTGTAAAACCGTATATTCACTTGGTTTAAATCTAGCTTTAAACTATTTTAATAAAACACCTAATACTCTGCTGAATGGGGTTCCAAAATTTTCAATAGGATTCGCAAAAGATTATTGGAAAATCGGGAATACCTACTTCAAAAAATTAGAAAAAAATCAAGGTTTTTATCAGAAACAACAAATGGGCGGATTCCAAATAATTTTGAATTATCGCTCGCGCAAAGACCTTTTTAACATAGCTGAAAAAGTAACGCTCATGGAAATTCTTAATGAACAAGTTAACCCGTCTGATATCAGGGATAAAATCGTTTTAATTGGTGTTACAGATACAACTAGGGGCAGCCGTAATTATAACACACCTTACAACAAAGAAATCCCTGACTTAATATTTTTAGCCCACAGAGTCAGTCAAATTCTTACTGCTGTTGAGGATAATATACCTCTCATGTGGTTTCTACCTCAGTGGGGTGATATTCTCTTGATTTTAACATGGTCTATGGTGGGAAGCTTTTGTACTATATGCTTTCAATCTCGACTACATTTGGGATTGGCTCAAGTAGTCTTACTCAGTATTTTATATGGGGTCTGTCTGCTCTTTTTGTTGACAGTGGGATGCATACTACCGCTTGTACCATCAGGATTTGCCTTGTTAGGTGCTAGTGGATGTTTAATAGTTTACAATGCTTCTAGTAAAAACAAATAGCAGTTTCTACAGTATACCTATGATAATAACTTACTTCACTTTCGCTTTGATGCTGGCATTTATTAACGTGACAAACTGCTTAGTTTTTGGACAAGCACAGCTTAGTTTAAACAATTTTATGGTTTCTCAGTCCCAAACACCGGCAGCAGATACTAAAAAACCAGCAGCAGATACTAAAAAACCAGCAACAGATACTAAAAAACCAGCAACAGATATCCAAACACCACCTGTAGACGATAGACCTGGCCAGCGAAAACCCACAGGTACTCGTGGGTCTTGTGAAGACAAAGAGGGCGTAGCTTTTACTCCTTTGTTACCTCTTCCCGATCCTGAATTCTCAGCCTCAACAATTACAGGGTATCCGACTTTCTGGTTTTATGTTCCCTACAGCAGTAAAGCGGTTAGTGATGGGCGTTTTTCTTTAGAAGATGCAGAAGGAAATCGAATCTACAAACTAGATTTTAGGCTACCTGAACACCCAGGAATTGTTAGCGTTCAACTTCCTAAAGAGGAAAAACCTTTAGAGGTTAATAAGACATATCGCTGGTACTTCCGACTTTACTGCTCTTCTCAAGAATCATCTGAAGAATCATCTGAGCGTAATTGGGTTTATCATACAGGTTTAGTGCAGCGGGTTGCTCAGGAAAAGCTTGACGCTCAGTTGCAGGTTGCAAAGATAGAAAATCGTGCTGCCATCTATATTGCTAATCAACTTTGGTATGATATGCCTGATTTAGCGCAGATTCGTAGTCGTCCTAATGACTGGATGAACATCTTAAAAGCTCTGGAGTTGGAAGAACTTAAGGAAGAAAAGATAACTGGTTCGGTGCTGCCTCGCTAAAGGTTGATAAGTATTAGGTATTCCTTAGAAAAAGGCAATTCTTATAGCCAATTGCCAATCATAACAAAAGGAGCCCAATAATAAGGATCTGGTTTTTTTATTAGAAGTGATAATTGAGCTTGGCGCAATGCTTCAGCTTTATTTACAGCACTTCCGGATGTTATGAGGTACAGTAGCAGCAGTTAGTAAACCAATTTTTTAAATGTTTCGGATTCATTAAGTCAAGAGCCACAGCAATTATAATGTCAACCATTTTAGTAGTGGTTGGGGAAAACTGTCGCAACAAAGATTTAAGCTGAGACCACCATAATTCAATCGGATTAAAATCAGGAGAGTAGGGGGACAAACACAATATAAAAGCACCCACAGCTTCAATCATAGGCTTAATAGAAGCTAGTTTATGAGCTGGTAAATTATCCATAACTACTACTGCTCCCGACCACAATTGTGGCACTAAACATTTCTCGATGAATACCTCAAATGCTTTGCTATCCATCGAATTATCCATTGTCATTAATGCCACTACTCCTTGGAGGCTAATTGCACCAATTACTGTGACTTTTTCTCCTCTATAAAAAGGTTTGATGACCTAGGCTCTAGTTCCTCGTTCCGAACGCGCATGAGTTCGTTTTAAACCTAGTAAGACTCCAGTCTCATCCAGAAATACTAGGTTTTTTCGCTCGATATTCTTGACTTTTTCCCAATACTCTAACCTTAACTTCATCACTCTTTTTGTCCCTGCTTGGCTACTCCTGACCGTTTTTTTTTGCGATTTAATCTCAACTTCTGTAACGCGCTACACATTGCTGTTTTACCCACCCAATTTCCAGTTCTGTGGGCAAATAGCTCACACAACTCTACTAAGGTTGCATCGGGATGTGCTACCACTATTTCTCTTAACTCTCTTTCGGCGTTATTCAAATGACTGTACCTCGGTTTTCCTCTGGGTTTGGGCTGTAAATTCCCCTCTATTTTTTGTTGTTTAACAAGCTTTTGAACTAAGCTTTTACTCACAGCAAATATTGCTGCTGTTGCTCGGATCGACAGCTTCTGCTCGCTTATGTGCTGCTACTATTTTTTTTCGCAAATCTACTGAATATGCTTTCATGGTATATTATTTTTTAGTTGATTCTCTCAATACTTCGGACTGTTGAAAATTATGTTTTTCGGTACATAAGCAGCTCATAGAGTTGAAGCTAGGGCTACGTACCGTTAGCGCGATCGCCCCTGAAAATAGTCTGTAGTATTGCTCTAGTGTACCTCATAACATCCGGAAGTGCTGTATCGTTGGGCTTTGTTTAACCAATCCATTAATTTTAATAACCCCCTACCAAGGACTCCCAATCATCGTAAAGCCAGACCAATAATAAGGATGAGCTAAATTTTGATTTCTCAGTTTAGCCAATCCTGGCGGCAATTTTAACTCCTTAAAGTTTGACAAAATTAAACTACGTTGATCTATATGAACTTGATGTTTAATCATCGCAATTTGAGTTTGTCGCAAAGCTTCAGCTTTAATCGGCGCAGTCTTTAACTGATGGTAAAATTCAGCCATTAACGCTAAAGTTCCTTCATCGCTGACATACCAAAGACTTGCCAAAACTGATTTCACCCCCGCTTGTACAGCTAACCCTGCAAAGCCTAATTCGGTATCATCATCTCCCACCGCAGTTTTACAAGCACTTAATACTAATAGTTCAACTTTAGGCGGCTGATTCCACCCTAGTTCACGCATCTGATCGAGTCTTAGTTTGGTATCTGATAACTGAATATAAGAATCTTTTGATAATCCTGGCTTAAATTCTCCATGAGTAGCAAGGTGAATAATTTGATAGGGTCTATTTTTACGCTGTGCTCTAAGATTATCGAGCGTGAAAGCTTCATTGAGAAAAGAATTACCCTTCCACTCCGAAGTAATAGTAGAAAGCTCTACTGGTACCGCGAGTAAATCTGATAAAGGTCGATGTTTAGAAAACTTTGAGGCTCCCATTGCTAAAAGTTCAGCATTTTTAACGCTTTCGTAGTTAGTATCAGTTAAGTTAACACTGGGAATCAGACCAATTTTGTAATTTTCTACTAGAAATTGAGAACCATCATGGAGAGCAGCTAAAGGCAGGGAGCGCAAACCCCTATCCATACTAAAAACTAGCGTATCTATTTTTTGAGCTTCCAAATCAGCTTTTAATGGGGCAATTATCCACTGGTAAAGTTGCTGGGATATTGGCAAATAAATCTTAGCATTCGCCATCTCAATAAGTTCTTTCCTAAAATCTTGAATTTTTTGCATCAGAATTTTTCGGTTAGCCGCAGGAATGCTTTTGTGAATAGGGCTGCCCGTAGGCGGGACAAGTATCAGGTCTAATTGTTCAGGTCGGGTAAAAATGTAGATAATAGCTGGTTTCGTACCTGTTTTGCCAGCGATTGCTTTAATTTTTCGTTGTATCGCAGTAAAAGATTGTAAATCTCGCTTGATTTCCTGATTAAGGTATCGCCCTACTTGTTGACTATAAAAGATATCAATCCAGAAAGTAGCTTGAGCGATATCACCTTTATCTAGTAAAATTTGAATATCGCTGGGGCTAACCATACTTAGGGGGGATGGTGTTTCGATAACTTGGCTTTCCCAATCGGATCTGAAGTTAAAAATAGATGCAAAGCTAAGACTATTCAGGTTGTCAGATTGTGCGAAAACATTGGTAATTGAGGTATCCGGTAAGAGCAATACAGTGCGGGGAGAGATAGATAAAGTTGGTGTTGGTGTTGAAAATGTAATCGGGGCGAGAACTTCAGGTTTAATGGGGGGCGCAACCAATATCGGAGATGCCGTTGGTTCTCGTATTGGCGATGATACGGATGATGTTATTGCTTGCGGTATGGCAGATGGTACGGGTGATGTTCGCAGTATTAGAGATGGTACGGGTGATGTTTGCGGTATTAGAGATGGTACGGGTGATGTTTGCGGTATGGGAGATGCTATCAGTGCCGGTATTAGAGGTGGTATAGATGTCGGTATGGGAGATAGTGTCGGCGTTGGCGATATTGTCAGTGTTAGTTTTTGTTCCGGCGTTGGAGATGGTGTTGGAGATGATGTCGGCGATAGTGTTGGAGATGGTGTTGGAGATGGTGTGGGAGATGGTGCCGGCGATAGTGTGGGAGATGCCGGCGATAGTGTTGGAGATAGTGTCAGCGCAGGTGACGTTACTGATGATGCCGCTGGTGTCGGCATAGGTGATGGCGCTGGTATAGGTACTGCATCATCAGTCTGTAAAGCAATATTTCCCACGCTAAAAGAACCAGGAAAAGATTGACCTATTTCAATTATAGATTGTCCGTTAGCGATCGCTGCCGCAGTGCCATTAATCGCACCATTACCTACTTCAAATAATTGAATGGGAGCCCCGCCATCTCCTCCTGCGTGGCGAATTGTAATACTACCACCACCGTTACCGCCTGCGGTGGAAATACTAGCAATTCCTGCCGAAGAAAAAGGAGTGGCAAAAGAGTTTTTTGCCCGGAAAAATCCACCCGTTGATTCCACAAATACATTGCCACCAGTACCGCTGCTACCGCCTTGAGCGTTAATAAACTCAACTTGAATATCGCCAATGGGATCTAAGAAGACGTTACCACCATTACCAATACTTCCACTAGAATTAATCTGTCCTGTGGTGATTGATGTTTTCGCTATTACGTTAATAATGCCACCACGAGATCCTGATGTATTAAGATTACCAGTTCTCACCAAACCCACAGCAGATGTCAGTGAAATTGCACCCCCATTGCCGGAAGTTAAGGAGGCATCTAAATTGCTGGTTGTCAGATTGCCGCTACTGCTGTTAAGCTGAATTTGTCCACCATTTGAGGTGATATTGCCAACCGTTAAATTATTATTAGTAGCGATATTAACGTTGCCAGCGGTGATATCAGCAAGGTTGACATTACCAGTACCATTTGCCTGTAAATTGACAGCTATGATTAAAGATGTTGCAGTTAAATTCTGAGCATTATTAATAGTTAAATTTCCTAATTTCCCATTTGTCCCTACAGCACTGCTAAAACTAATATTTCCGCTACCCGCTGTTAAACTTAAATTGTTACTAGCTAAACTATGACTATCTACATTACCGCCGAAAGTAATATTTCCGCCTGTCCTTGTATTTAAGCTAAAATTGTTAGTGATAATCAGGGCGCTATTCAAGGTAATATCACCGTTAGCAGTAGTAATATCGCCTCCCAAATTAGTATTTGAAGCTTGAACAAGTAAGCTTGATAATGGTGTGTTAGTTCCAATATTTCCGAGGAGGAATATATTACCACTACCAGCATTAATGGTCAATTTGTTACCGCCATCGATCGCTCCTGTTATGCTAATATTACCACCGCTACTAATTAAATTAATATCATTATCAAGATTGATATTGCCATTGACAGATATACTATTATTAACTGTGCTAATACCGGAGTTGATATTAATTTGCGGGGCGTTAATGTTAATTGTACTGTTATCTGTCCCAATAATATTTCCGTTGACATTAATTGTCCCTGTGCCTGTTTGAATTGTTGCTGGATCTAAGAATGTTGTGCTATTAGCAATAGCCACATTACCGTTGCTATTAGTACCGCCGATAGTTATTGAGCTAAAGCCATTTTGTAAAGTATTAATTTCTGCCGTTGTCAATTCTAAATCACTGGTATTATTCGCACCACCAATATTAATATTTTGTCCAGGGTTTGATGGTTGTAAGGTAATGGTATTTCTCCCGGATACTTGCCCTGTAAAATCAATTTCTTCGGCTGTTAAAGTCAGAGGATTATTACCTGCATTTAAACTAGAACCGAAGGTAATTGTTGCATTACCAGCGGTAAAGGTGACGGGGGCATTTAAGGTGACAGGACTACTAAATCTGATGTCTTGGTTGGCGGTAGTAAGGTTAGCAGAAATTACCACTGTTCCTGACATAATTTGATTGAAAGCACCATCTAGTAATAGTGGTGCTGTTGCTGCTATGTTCAAACTGCCACTATTATTAATAGTAAATGTGCCATTATTGGTAGTTGTGACGGCTCCATTAAAGTTAAAACTATTACCTGTAAGATTAATGCCGCCGCCACTATTTGTGTTAATTTTACTATTGAATAGTGTGATGCCACTGCCTGCTATTTGAGTGATAGTTGCAGTGTTAATAGTATTAATTGCTGTTACATCGTTAGCACTATTGATGGTTAAATTTCTGAGTGGAGTGGAGTTACCTACTGCCCCATAAAATGTAATATTACCACTACCAGCGGTTAAGTTTAAATCAACATCGCCATCTAAAGTATTGTTAAAGGTAATACCGTTACCACTTAAAGTGGGATTATTGGCAATGGTAACAGCATCATTATAAGTCTGAGTACCTGTAGTAGTGACGTTGCCATTAAGTTGAGTTGTGCCGCCGACATCAGTGGCGACACTGGCAGAATTAACACTATTGAAAGTAGTTGTACCTGTACTATTAGCGGTGATATTTCCTACTGCTGTGGTATTACCGATCGCACCTGTAAATGTCAGATTTCCTGTGCCGACATTAGCGGTGATGTTGCTATTACCATCTAAAGTATTGTTAAAGGTAATACTATTACCAGCTAAAGTGGGATTATCAGCAATTGTGACGGCATCGTTATAGGTTTGAATTCCCGTAGTGACGTTACCATTAAGTTGAGTTGTGCCGCCGACATCAGTGGTGATACTGGCAGAATTAACACTATTAAAAGTAGTTGTACTTGTACTATTGGCGGTGATATTTCCTAATACTGTAGTATTACCGATTTCACCTGTAAATGTCAGATTTCCTGTGCCAGCATTAGCGGTGATGTTGCTATTACCATCTAAGGTATTGTTAAAGGTAATGGCGTTACCAGTTAAAGTGGGATTATTGGCAATGGTAACAGCATCATTATAAGTCTGAGTGCCTGTAGTAGTGACGTTGCCATTAATTTGAGTTGTGCCGCCGACATCAGTGGTGACACTGGCAGAATTAACACTATTAAAAGTAGTTTTACCTGTACTATTGGCGGTGATATTTCCTAATACTGTAGTATTACCGATCGCCCCGCTAAATGTCAGATTTCCTGCACCAGCATTAGCGGTGAGATTTGTACTACCATCTAAGGTATTGTTAAAGGTAATGGCGTTACCAGTTAAAGTGGGATTATTGGTAATAATTACGGCATCGTTATAGGTTTGAGCCCCCGTAGTAGTGACGTTACCATTAATTTGAGTTCTGCCACCTGCATCAGTAGTGATATTAGCAGAATTAACCTTATTAAAGGTATTTGTACCTGTACTATTAGCGGTGATATTTCCTAATGCTGTGGTATTGCCGATCGCCCCGCTAAATGTCAGATTTCCTGCCCCGGCATTGGTGGTAAGATTTGTACTACCATCTAAGGTATTGCCAAAAGTAATATCGTTCCCAGTTAAAGAGGGATTATTGGCAATGGTAACAGCATCGTTATAAATCTGAGTACCCGTAGTCGTGACGTTACCATTGAGTTGAGTTGTGCCGCCAGTATTAGTAGTAACGCTGGCAGAATTAACACGATTAAAAGTAGTTGTGCCTGTACTATTGGCGGTGAGGTTTCCTAACTGAGTGGTGCTGCCAATTGCACCGTTGAATGTGATATTTCCAGTGCCTGCATTTAGGCTAAGATTTTGTGTACCTGCTGTTGTACCATCAATATTTTGATTAAAGGTAATGTTGCCGCCGCTAATTGCCCCTGGACTGTCAATAATGGTACTTGCTGAAGTCAGAACAATGCCGCCGGTTCCCGTGATGGCGATCGCACCTGCATTTCCTGAAACAGAAGAGGAAGATATCGTACCAGTAATGGTGCCGATCCCGCCTGCTGCTGCGTTGAGGGTGATGTTACCGGCCGTACCTGCACCTGATGAATAGGATTTCAGAGGGCCAGTAGTAATGTTACCGCCAGCATTAGAAAGGGTGATCGCTCCTCCATTTCCTGAAACTGAAGAGGCCTCCAGAGTACCAGCAGTGGTGTCGATCGCACCTATTCCTGTACTGGCACCTATTCCTGTACTGAGGGTGATGTTACCTGCTGTACCTGCACCGAATGAATAAGCATATAAACCGTTAGTGGTAATGTTACCGCCAGTAGTGGAAAGGACGATCGCTCCTCCATTTCCTGACTGGGAATAGGAATTTAGATTTCCAGCAGTGGTGTCGATCGCGCCCACTTCGATAATTGATAGGGTAATGTCACCTCCCACACCTGCACCGAATGACTGAGCATCCAGAAGGTTAGTAGTAATGTTACCGTTGGTAGTGGAAAGGGCGATCGCACCTCCATTTCCTGAAGATGAAGAGGAACTCAAATTGCCCGCAGAGGTATCGATCGCGCCTATTCCATTTACAGAAAGGGTAATATTACCGCCCCCCGTACCTGCACCTGATGAACGGGAATCCAGATCGTTAGTAGCAATATTACCGCGAATAGTGGAAAGGGCGATCGCTCCTCCATTTCCTGAAACAGAAGAGGCATTCAGAGTACCAGCAGTGGTATCGATCGCGCCTGTTCCGGCACTGAGGGTGATGTTACCAGCCGTACCTGCACCCGATGAATAGGAAGCGAGAGCGTTAGTAGTAATGTTACCGCCAGCAGTGGAAAGGGCGATCGCTCCTCCATTTCCTGAAACAGAAGAGGCATTCAGAGTACCAGCAGTGGTGTCGATCGCGCCTGTTCCTGTACTGAGGGTGATGTTACCGGCTGTACCTGCACCAAATGAATAAGCAGACAGACCGTTAGTGGTAATGTTACCGCTAGAAGTATAAAGGGCGATCGCACCTCCATCTCCTGACTGAGAATAGGCATTTATAATGTTACCAGTGGTGTCGATCGCGCCTGTTCCTCCGGTAATAGAGAGGGTGATGTTACCTCCCACACCTGCACCGAATGACTGAGTATTCAGAATGCCAGTGGTAATGTTACCGTTAGTAGTGGAAAGGGCGATCGCTCCTCCATTTGCTGAAGATGAAGAGGAACTCAGATTGCCCGCAGAGGTATTAATATCATTCGCACTGGTGAGGGAAATATTGCCGCTGTTAGTAATGGCACTGCTAGTGCGAAGTTGGGCATTAACTGATATGGAATTACCAGCATTCAATACGATCGCGCCAGTCCCTAACGCATTGCCATTGTTAACAATAGCCAGATTAACAATAATATTATTATCAGCTTGCAGCGTCAGCGAGTTGCTACTACCCCATACAACAAAGGCATTAACTGTAATATCCCCCAGACTCGCAAAACCCGATGCAGTGGAAATCGTGACATTACTTGCTCCCAATTGCGTTTGCAGCGTCCCGTTATTAATGTTAGAAGCACCGAGGAAGGGAGCAAATGTTGCACCTAAAACTCCGCCTGCATCAGCGGCGGCACTGATAGTAATATCTGTTGGATCTAGCAATAGCGTCCCTGCTATCCCAAAAGGCGATCGCAAATCTGCAAATCCCCCAAAATCTAAGCTTTGTTTACCCGATACTTCGACAAATCCACCATCCCCAGAAAAGCTACCACCACGAGCGCTAATATTTCCATAAAAGCGAGTAACATCATCTGCCCAAACAATCACGCGACCGCCATTTCCATTACTCACTCCATCCACATTAATCCTAGAATCATTACTAATAAAAGTGCGACTGGCATTAGGAGCAGTCCCTTTACCTTGATAGTCTCCACCAATTAATACAGTGCCACCACCATAAATGCCTGAAGCGTTAATATTTCCACCAATTACACCTACTTTATCCCCAAAAATATTAACAGTTCCCCCTGTTGTCCCAGAGGTGTTAATGTTCCCAGAGGCAATAGCTGTTCCCGCATTTCCTGGAACGATCGTATTATTACCTGTCAACACCACTTGACCCTGAGCATTCACAGTTAATCCCGCTGCACTTTCCAAGCCTTTGCCTGTTAATAACTGTGGCAAAGTTCGCACTGATTCTGTCCAAGTATTCGGCAATAATCCGGCATTATTAAGAGGCTGAATTTCTAAACTTAGTAAGTGTCCTGCCTGGCTAATTTTAACTAAGTTTTGACCAGGAACAGCATTAATTAAAATATTCCCACTATCCGCCGTAAGTTGTCCAGTATTAACAACACTGCCGCCAATTAAACTTAAATTTGAGCCTGTAGTTACGGCTAAATTACCTGCATTAATAATCGTTCCGGGTTGTAAAGCAGTAAAGGCAAATGTATTAGGCGTGCCTACTAAATTTTCCCAGTTATTATTGCCAACAGCATTAAACCAGTTATTATTCCCAAAGCCGATACCTGTGGCGGTGGTAGCGGTGAAAGATGCGGGTACGTTGAGGCTGGCGTTGGGGCCAAAAACAATCCCGGCGGGATTCATTAAAAATAGGTTAGAATTACCCCCCGTGACTTGAATTAAGCCGTTAATTAATGAAGCGTCGCCGCCTGTGATTCTGCCTAAAATATTGCGGATATTAGGATTAGTTAAAAAGTTGGCTATTTGACCTTCTGATAGTCCAAATTGAGTAAAACTATGGAAAAGATTGGCTTTATCGCCGCTGAGGGAACCCCCCTGAATATCGATGCGATTTCCTTGGGGAGTGACGACAGTGCCGGTGCCATCGGCTGCGGGTGCGATCGCTTGAGTTTGAGCTTTAGCAGGGGAGGTTAATGTACTCAGAAGGCTAAGTGTGACTAAAAATTGGAGTAAATTGAGTCGATTAGCTTTCATGGTGCTTCTATTGTGATTAATTTGATATCTAGATGCGATTGTGACCAGGAAAAAATTTGGTTGACAATTTCGATTTTTATATCAGTCTTCACAATACCATGTCTAACATACATACATAGGACTTATGCAATTAAGAATGTTTTACAAAACATTTGTGTACATTTTTAATTTTTAATTTTTAATTTTTAATTCCTTACCAAGGGTTTCCCACGAGGGTAAAACCGCTCCAATAGTAGGGATGAGTAAAATCTGTGCTGTCTTGAGATTTTAAAGCAGACGGGAGGTCAAATTTTCCTGTATTTGTGACTAACTGACCATTCTCAACTCGGACTTCACCTTTAAGCATTGCGATTTGAGCAAATCTCAAAGCATCTGCCTTAATTGTAGCGAACTGCAAAAAGCAGAGGTCAAAACTGCAAAAAGGGAATTTTTGAAACCACATTAAGGGTCTTGGCAACTTTTGGTGATCCGAACCAATGGCGAATGGCGATCGCAGTTTTTCAAACTGCTTCTAGGGAGAGAAAAACCCTTTACATCTTGATTAAAAATCGGCGACTTAATAGATCAATACGCTTCGCGACCATACATTTGTCGCTTCAGCATTTTTAATCGATTAATATGTCCTTCAACCGGGCCATTACTTACAGATAAAGTCACACCCGCTTTAACAGAATCATAATCCTCACGTAACCGCACTGCAAAACGTTGAATGGGAGAAATAT
>NZ_JARFTR010000198.1 GCF_029167235.1 Kamptonema sp. UHCC 0994
ACCGCCTAGAAGGCGGCGTTACGGATATCTGTCCTCACTGTCTTGGCGCTTGCGATGTATCGCAGTTTTGAATGTGATAGTTACTGCTTTTAATTAGTAATTAGCAATTAGCCATTACCAAAGGCACAGCTTGTTCTTGAGTTCGGCAACTCTTTGAGTGAGGAGCTACATTCAAATTATCAGCCAGAAATACTGGATATTCTACCTTTTGGATCGAGCTTCATTAAATCTTAATAAACTTGACAAATCAGCAAACAGATGATAAGAGAGAAACAGATTATTATTTTCTCTTCTCTAAGCGTAAACCCTGCGATAATAAGCCTGATATTCCTCAGATAATAGGGGTTCCCACCAATCGCGATGAGTCAAATACCACTCTACGGTTCGTCGTAACCCTTCCTCAACTGTTACTGAAGGAGTCCAACCCAATTCTTGTTTAATCTTAGTGGCATCAATAGCATAGCGGCGATCGTGTCCGGGTCTATCTTTAACAAATTTAATCAACTGTTCGCAAGGACGCACTGGTAAATCAGTTGCCAATTCATCCATTAACTTGCATAACATTCCTACTAAGTCAAGATTTTTTACTTCATTATTGCCACCAATATTGTAAGTTTCCCCAGGTTTACCCTGATGAATTACACAATCCAAAGCGCGGCAGTGATCGATAACATACAGCCAATCTCGTACATTTTGCCCGTCTCCATAAACAGGTAGCGGCTTACCTAATAGCATATTAATGCACATTAGGGGAATTAGCTTTTCTGGGAAATGGTAAGGGCCGTAATTATTAGAGCAATTGGTGATGACTGTCGGTACACCGTAGGTGTGGAAATAGGCTCTAGCGAGGTGATCGCTACCAGCTTTCGATGCTGAATAGGGACTATTAGGAGAATAGGGTGTAGTTTCTGTAAAGGCTGGATCTTCTGGGCCTAGACTGCCGTAAACTTCATCAGTAGAAACGTGGAGGAAAACTCCCTGCGGCTTACTTAGGGGTGAGATGGAGAGATTTTGCCAGTGTTGGCGGAAGGCTTCTAAGAGGGTAAATGTGCCGACTACATTGGTTTGAACAAAAGCTGCTGGCCCTAAAATCGATCGATCGACATGGGATTCGGCGGCGAAGTGGGCGATAGTATCAATGTTTTCCGTTTGAAGTAGATTGTCTATGAGAGGGCGATCGCAAATATCACCAACAACAAACCGAAAATTCTCTCTACTCTCCAAACCCGCCAGAGTTTGCCGATTGCCCGCATAAGTTAAAGCATCTAACACTACTACCTTATCATCGGGGTAAGAGCTGCACCAATGATGGACAAAATTCGAGCCAATAAATCCAGCCCCGCCTGTGATTAATATCCGGCGTGGCGATCGCAATTTACCTTCATTCCAACTGTCTGTCATATATAGCTAGGGGCTAGGGGCTAGGGGCTAGGGGCTAGGGTTTAGGGACTAGGGTTTAGGGGCTAGGGAAGAAGCGAAGAAGGGAATATAATCAGCGGGCTTCAGCAATGAGCGAGTGTCTTAAACGCCTTGGTGGTTACTATACATAGATAGAATATCAGCGCCAATGCTTCGCCCCTACAAAAACTAATTTACTGCGCGGCTACTCAGCAACATCTCAATCTTCCCCAATAACCGAGGAAACTCCACCGGCTTAGTATCATAATCATCGCAGCCAGCAGCCAAACACTTCTCCCTATCCCCCGCCATCGCATGAGCCGTGAGAGCAATCACAGGGATAGTATGAGTTTCCGGCGTAGCCTTAATTTGCTGCGTTGCTTGCCATCCATCCAACACCGGCAGACTCATATCCATCAGAATCAAATCCGGCACCTTCGAGCGAGCCATCTCCACCCCCTCAGCACCATCAACCGCAATCAATACCTCATGTCCTTTACGAGCCAAACGCCTAGAGAGCATATCCCTATTCATTTCATTATCTTCAACCAGCAGAATCTTAGCCATTAGTTTCCTCCTTCCTGGGCGTGCCGTGCCTGCGGCCAAGGCTGGCATTTACTAGAGCGCGAACATCCCGCAGGAGAGCATCTCGACTGTAAACTCCTTTCTGTAGGATCTGCTCCACGTAACCGTTTAGGTGCAGGCGTTCTCCAGGCGTGAGGTCTTTAGCGGTGATGACGATGATCGGTATCGGATCGTCACTTGCCGAGTTGTGAATTTCAGAAATAAACTGAAAACCATCCATTTCCGGCAGCATTAAATCGAGCAGAATTAGGTTCGGCGGCGCAAGAGTTAGCTGTTTAAGGGCGGCGCGGCCGTTGTCGGCTTCCGCCACTAGCCAGCCTTCTTTTTCCAGTATGCGCCGCAGCATTTCGCGGGTGGCAAGATCGTCTTCCACGATTAGAATCTGACCAGTTAAACTGCCGCTGGTAAGGTCTAGGTCGCGTCGGTATTTGCTCAAAAGGTTTGCGAGGCGCTTGCCATCTACTGGCTTGGTGAGATAATCCGATGCACCCAAGGCAAATCCCAGGCTTTTGTTGCCAACAAAGGATAGCAGGATGACGGGAATATCGGCAAGATCGGGGTCTGCTTTGAGGGCTGCTAGCACTGCCCAGCCGTCCATTCCTGGCATCATCACGTCGAGGGTAATTGCGTCTGGGCGCAGTTCTTTGGCTCGGCGTAATGCTTCGGCTCCTGTGGCGGCTATTTCGATCTGTAGTCCTTCACGGGTGAGCGATCGCTCGATCAAGTCACGGGCGATTTGGTCGTCGTCAACCACTAGGACTGTCCCAGAAGTAATCTGAGTTGGGACATAATTACTGGTTTCTGGTTCTTGGGTTTCGGGAAGGCGATCGTTAAATTCGCTGGGCAATACCACAGTAAAGACTGTACCCTCTCCCCATGCGCTTTCTACTGCGATGTCGCCGCCCATCATTTGGCAAAACCGCTGACTAATAGCTAAGCCCAAACCTGTACCACCGTACTTGCGGGTGGTAGAAGCGTCTCCTTGAGTGAAGGGTTGAAACAATTGCTTCAACTGTTGTGAGTTCATGCCAATACCTGTATCAGCAACCCGAAAAATTAAAGAATCACAATCGTAAATTAAAAATTGGGAAAGTATCTCTGGGTTTTGCACGATCGGTGACAAGATCCCATGACTTTGTTCTGGTCTACTATTCGCCCCTAGGCTGGGCAATTTTTCATTTTTAACTCTTTCGACAGTAAGCGTAATTGTACCCTCCTGAGTGAACTTGGCGGCGTTGCTGAGCAGGTTTAAAAGTACCTGTCGCATTTTAGTCACGTCTGCATACATAGTACCGATGGTGCTGGAGCATAACACTTGTAGAGCATTAGCATTTTTCTCGACTAGGGGTTGGGCGGTGGCGACAACTCCATCAATTAAGGCTGGGATGTCGAAACTTTCTAGATAGAGATCCATTCGCCCTGCTTCAATTTTAGAGATGTCGAGGATATCGTTGATCAAAGATAGTAAATGTTTACCTGCGGTGCGGATTTTATCCAGATCGGGGATGAATTCTTTGACTGCTAAATCTTCGGCTTCTTCGGCGAGCATTTCGCTGTAACCGATGATTGCGTTTAGAGGAGTTCGCAATTCGTGACTCATATTAGCGAGAAAGGTGCTTTTGGCGCGGTTGGCGGATTCTGCGGCTTCTAGGGCTAATTTGCAGGATACTTCTGCTTTTTTGCGATCGCTAATATCTTCCACAGTGCCTTCGTAACAGGCGATCGCACCCCCTGATTCCCTAACTGCGCGTGCGTTCTCGGAAATCCAAATAATACTACCGTCCCGGCGGTATACTTCTGACTCAAATCTCAAGATTTCATTCTGCGTCTCCATCGCTGTTAAGAACTCTTGGCGACGGTTTGGATCTACGTAAAGTTGGCGGCCAATGTCTGTCAGGTGCGCGAGCATTTCTTCGGGGTTGTTGTAGCCGTAAATGTGAGCTAGGGCTGGATTGGCGCTGATGTAGCGTCCATCGGAGGTACTTTGGAAGATGCCTTCAACTGCGTTTTCAAAGATGCTGCGATATTTACTTTCTGCTTGTCGTAGAGCTTCTTCTGCCCGCTTGCGCTCTAAGGCATTTGCCAGCATTTCTCCTACCATTTTGAATAGGGTTAATATTTCTGGCGATCGCGTTTTTGGGGATTGTTCGGCATCGAATCCGAGAAACCCTACCAGTTCTTTGCTACAAACTAAGGGAATAATAATTAGCGATTGCATATTTTCTGTAGCACTGTGCGATCGAGGATTGGGAAAAATTTCTTCCTCAGTGCGATCGCGCAGACAAGCGACTTCTGCTAAAATATCAGTCGGCTGGTTGTATAGTTCGGAAATATAAACATTTTCAAATTGATTCAGCCGTTCCGCGATCCAGGGAATTTGCGATCGCCTCACTGTTTTGAGCCTGCCATCTTGAGGATAAATCCCCGCCGCGCACCATTCACACACATTTTCCAGTTGCGTTTTATCCTCAGAAAACAGATAGATATAACTGCGGTCAACTGCACTTAATCTCCCAACCTCTTCCAGCGCTTGATTAATGCCGGAATCTATCTCTTCTGGAGATAAACTAATAAAATGCGTTGACAGATTGGTGATTAACTGCTCAAATTCAATCCGATATTCCAGGTCTTTTTCTACTTGTTTCCGCTCAGTTACATCACGAAATATCCATACTCTACCGACTATTTTTTTTCCAACTTGGGAAGGGTGAGAATTAACCTCTAAAATTCTGCCATCTTTAAATTCTAACAAATTGCTAATCTGTGCATCCGGCTCGGCGGATAATTTGATTGCAGTTTTAAGAAAAGCTTGGGGATACTTCAACTGGCGGATCACAAACGGGAGAGCTGTGGGCGTGCCCTTACCAGGTTCCGCTAACAGCATGGTATCATCAACTAAACCCCACATTTCCACAAACTTTTGATTAAAATTACTAACTTTCCCCTGTCGATCTAATGCGAGAATACCCGCATCTGTTGATTCAAATACTGCTTGTAACATAGAGAGCGATCGCTCCAGCTCTCCCATCAAACGCTGGCGCTCTGCAATATCAAAAAACACCAAAACACCAGCACCATCCCCGTCTATAATCGGATTAAAAAAATAGGAAACTGATAAAATCGTCCCATCCTGACAGAGAAATTTACCATCTGAGTTGCTACAAGCTTGGCCTATAGCGATCGCTTCCCTAAGAGATAATTGAGTTTTCGCCTTAGACTCACTCTCAGCTCCTCCCTGCTGGTTCCTTCCCCGATCTCCTTGTCCCCTTGTCCCTCCTTTCCCCAGTGTGACACCAATTCGGGCCAACAGAGGCCCACCAGCCAACTGTGAAAAACGCCATCCCAGCAGGCGTTCTCCTTCAGGGTTAATATAGAGCACATAGCCCCTAGTATCTAAAGTACACAGCCCCACCCCCAAGCTACCCAATACCGCCGAGTGTCTATCAACTTTCCAAGATTGGGATACCTCAAAGACTTGCTCTTCCGCCTCTGCATTGATAGACACGGAATCAATTAAATTATGCTCTTGACGGCTATAGCGATCGCCCACCTGCTCTAAAAATTCCTGCCACTGCTGTACACCCAGAGGCGGAGACTCTAGGCTCAAGCCGAGCTGTTGAAGTTGGCGCTTGAGGTGAGGGTGCATAATTTGTAGTTACGCTATATAGCTAGGGGCTAGGGGCTAGGGGCTAGGGGCTAGGGGAAGAAGGGAATAGAATCAAGGCTAGAAGCAATGAGCGAGTCCATAACTGCCAAGAAGGTTGCTATATTTATTAATTTATTAGTTTTCAACTAATGTCTAGTGTTTAGTGGATAGCCTACATTGTCGGCAAGGCAAACGGTGAAAGTCGAGCCAACATCTCCCCCATTATTTTACAGAACTATTGCCCGATCGGCTGTAAGATTCGGAAGTTTTGAGATGGCGTTGAGTTAACTTCAGAAGATCGACCTCCTGCCTTCTGCCTTCTGCCTCCTGCCTCCTGCCTCTCAGGATCGTAACAAATCCCCTGAATCGTCCATAGATGTTGATGTTTCCTTGAGAATAGCTGGGAGCCAGATAGTAAAAGTGGAACCTTTATCTAACTCACTTTTAACACTAATATCTCCACCCATCATCTGGCATAATTTTTTGGTAATTGTGAGTCCTAAGCCCGTACCTCCGTACTTTTTGGTGGTTGAAGAATCTGCTTGCGTGAACGGATCGAAGACTCTTTCTAACTGTTCTGGACTCATACCAATTCCAGTATCGCTGACAGTGAAAACGATCCATTCTGTTGACTGTTGACTGTTAACTGTTAACTGTTGAGTGGGAATTCTCTCCCGCTTAAAATATCCCTCGTTCCTCATCTCTCCTACTTCGCGGGTGACAGTGAGAGAGATAGTGCCAGATTTAGTAAACTTAGAGGCATTACTGAGAAGGTTAAGCAGGGATTGGCGAACTTTAGTCAAATCCGAGCGGAGGGAGCCAATATCTTCAGCATAGTTAATATCGAATATATTGGAATTTTTCTCAGCTAGGGGTTTGACAGTTGCGACCACTTCCTGAATTAGCACGGGAATACTGATGGTTTCCCACTGTAGACTCATTTTGCCAGCTTCTATTTTTGAGAAATCAAGAATATCTTTAATAATTGCTAATAGATGTTTGCCTGCATTGTTAACTCTTAAAAGGTCATCGGCAAATTCTTCTAGGCCTTGTTCTTCGGCATCTTCTCGCATCAATTCGCTATAACCAATGATGGCATTGAGAGGCGTTCGCAATTCGTGGCTCATGTTAGCAAGAAACTCGCTCTTGGCGCGGTTAGCGGCTTCGGCGGCTTCTTTCCCCTTGCGAAATTCGTCGGCGCGTTTGCGTTCGGTGATGTCGCTGGCCATAATTAAGACGCATTCTTGTTTGCCGATGTCGATAGGTTCTACTGAAAGTAGCCAATCCCGAATTTCGCCAGATTTTGTATAAACGTTAACTTCCCAATTTTTAGTAGAGTTTTGTAGTTGCAATTGTTGGGCAATGCTGTCTCGGTCTTCGGTATTTACCCACATTTCTAACTCCGTCCATGTGCGACCGATAAATTCTTCGCGATGCCAGCCTAGTTGTCGTAGGAAGCTGTCGTTAGCATCTACAAAACATCCGTCTTTGAGAGTGCTGATGCTGATGCCGACGGGACTGGAGTAAAAGGCTTTGGAAAATCTTTCTTCGCTCGATCGCAGGGCGGCTTCTGCTCGTTTTTGGTCTGTAATGTCTTGGATGGTGCTGGCAATGCGGGTATTGGTAACGGCGGCTTGTTCGCAGACTGTGCGATCGCTTCCATCGGGCAGAATTAACCGATAGTCTATTCTATAAGCCTTTTTTTCATATAGGGCGCGATCGATCGATCGCTTGACTAATTCTCGATCGTCGGGGTGAACGTACTCTAAAAATTTCTCCTGGTTGGGCTTAAAAGCTCCTGGACTCTCTCCCATAATCCGGTAAATTTCATCTGACCAGCGCAATTGGCCTGCTGCGATCTCTAAGTCCCAGTTGCCGAGTTGGGCGATCCGCTGGGCGTTGGCGAGGCTGGCTTCATTGGCTCGTAGGGAAGCTTCTGCTTGTTGGCGTTCCGCGACGGTGGCGGCTAAAACGAGGGCGGTGACGGCGATGACGGTGATAAAGGCTTGTAGGGATAAAATCGCCTGGGAAGTGTTATTGGCGTGTTTGAGGAAAGGGCCCGAATTCCGTGCGATGCCCCAAATAGCAAAGGAGGAGAGGATGAGGTTGGCGATCGCAGTGCTGCATTGACCAAAGCGGAAGGCGGCCCAAACTACTAAGGGAAAGGGTAGGTATTCCAGGGGATAGCGGGCGTAGGCGGCCCTAGTTCGGGAACAGAAGACGAGCCAGCAAATTGCTACTAGCAGTAGAAACCAGATCGCGGCTTCAACAGCGTGTCTGGGTTTTTGCGGGAGTGAGGGCCATTTTTGCCAAGTTAACAGGACGGGGGCTACGAGTAAAATTCCCATTGCGTCTCCCAGCCACCATGTCCCCCAAATCCCGGCAAAATCGCTCCACTTAGATAAACCAAATAGACATTCGCTTAAAGTCCCGATGGTGGAATTGACGATCGCGGAGCAGAAGGAGCCTAAGATCATGACTCCCAAAACGTCTCTGAGGCGATCTAGCTTAACTGAGAAGCCGATGCGGTTTAGCAGGGCCACTCCGAATAGAGGTTGTAAGGTTCTACCGATGGCTGAAATTAATGCCGCCAGCAAGTCTCCGGGTTGCCCGGAAAGGGTGAATAGAAAGCTGCCGATCGCTACTCCCGGCCAGAAGGAAGGCCCAAATAGGAGTAGTGCGGCTTGGGCCACTCCGGCCGCAGGCCACATGGGTGATACTTCTGAACTCAGCATCAGGCTGGATATTGCAAATTTGGCAGCCAAAAAGTAGAGAGCGGCGATCGCGGCTACTATTAGGAGGTATCGCCCAGTTTTTCCTTTAATTAAGTTAAGGAATTTTGTCTCCATTGGGATTTGCAGGAGGGGTAGGTCGTGGATGGGGCATCAAGACCTGCGATCGCCTTGACAGCAGGGGAAAAAATGCTTCTATAGCTGATGGTAGGCGATTTGTTGCCGATCGGGTTAGAACCGAAGGAAGAAGGAAGAAGGAAGAAGGAAGAAGTAGGATGGGTGGAACCCCTCCTTAAAACCGATCGCTAAAGTTTTTAGTACAGTTAACAGTTAGCAGTTAACTGTTAACTGTTAACTGTTAACATCCTACTTATTGAAAATTAAGTCTAAACGCTTTTGAGAATCCTTGAGGGCATCTTCCGGGCGACGACCTAAAAGGGTTGCTTCTATGGCGCGACCTAAGTTTTCCGATAGCCGAGAGTAGCCGGAAATAATGGGTCGCGATCGCGCTGATTTCATTTGTTCTAGGAAAACTCGCAAAGCTGGGTTGCGATCGACAAATGCCTGGTAAGTCTGACTTTCTCTTGATTTTAGATTAATTGGCAAATATCCAGTGCCTAGGGCCCAAGCTGTTTGGAATTCTTCACTTAAAACATACTCTAAAAATTCCCAGGCTGCTCGTTCTCTTTGAGGTGATGTTTTCATTACATACAAGTTTTCTCCTCCAGTGACGGCTGCTGGTCGTTTGAGGATTGGTATCGGCAAAACGCCGTAATCTATGCCGCTTTGTTGCAATTGTAATAGCGTCCAAGGCCCGGTAATTTGCATGGCAACTTTACCAGCAATAAAACTATCAAGCTCGTAACCTCTCTCTGGGGCGGAAAGTGTTGCCGATCCATCTTTGAGGATATTTTGCCACAATTTCAAGGCCGCGATCGCACCGGGATTATCTATCCTAGGAATTGCTAATTGGATATTTTCTACTTGTGTTTCTAGTTTTGATTTGCGATTAACAAATTCACCGCCGGCACTGAACATAAAGGGCAACCAGGTAAAAACCACCCATTCTCCTTTCCCTAATGATAGCATCAATCCGTATTGATCTGTACGCCCATCTTTATTTCGATCTTGAGTCAGAGTTTTCGCTGCAATTCTAAATTCTTCCCAAGTTTCGGGCAATTTTTTGATACCTGCTTTTTTGAATAAGCTAGGACGATAAAAAATAGCAGTATTGTTAGTACCCAAAGGAATTGACCAAGTGTGGCCGTTGAGTTCCATTGATTCAAATAAAGCTGGATCTATTTCTACTTTCAGCGGAGATTTGTTTAACCATTTTTCTAAGGGTATAATTGCTTGTAGTTCTACTAGCTGACCTGCAATTGTAGGGTTGTACCAGAGTAAATCTGGCGGTGTATTTCCCACTACTGATGTTAATATTTTGGGCATCTGTTGGTCGGGTTGACCAACATAGAAGGCTTCGATTTGAATTTTTGGGTGAGTTTTATTAAATTTATTTACGAGAGATTGAAATATGTCGCGATTTGGCAGCGGGTTGATGCCATGCCACAGGGTAAGATAAATAGGGCCGCTGCTTTTAGATTGGGAATTTGGATAGTTTTGACAACCGCCTAAAATCAGTAAACTGATAATCAAGACAATGGAAAATATTAGTTTCCATTGTCTTCGCCAGTGGCTAATGATTCGAGATGTAATTGTGAAAAAAAATCGAGATAAAATCATTGTTAATCTTATTAGTCCTTGTCAATTCGATGCCAGATAGTTGTACCATCCTTCTGATCGATCAAAGTAACTCCTTGATCTTTCAGTTCATTACGAATACGATCGCCCTCAGCAAAATTCTTCGCCTTCCTTGCATCTAATCGCTGCTGAATTAAACCCTCAATCTTCTCAATCTCCTCAATCTCCTCATCGGTTAATCCTCCAATAACTTTAAGTTCTTTAAGACTAGCCTTTGATTGATCGCCATAAAGAGTCGCACTCATCGGCACACGATTGATAAATCCTAACTTTTTTGCCAACCTAACAAGAGTCTGCCACTTTTGCTGCAATACTTCCGAAGGCGTTTCCGTTTTCCCTCCATGTACAATTATATTGCGATCGCGCAGCAATTCTTTGGCTAATTCAAACACAACAGCCAAAGCATTAAGAGTATTAAAATCATCCATTGCTGCTCGAAATTGCTGCACAGCTTCGCTATCCTCTAGCGGCAATTCCTGAATTTTATCGAAATCCCAACCGAACTGAGAACCGTGCTCATAACCAAAAAGCATCCCTTCCTGAATCGTTTTGCGATAATGAGCACTCAATACCAAAAACCTCGCCTCCACAGGAAGAATAAGTCCTAAAACTTCGACTAAACTAACAAGTATAAGCCACTTTTGTTTTAATACTTCCCTAGGAGTTTCTATTTTCACCCCATGTATCCAAACATTGCGATCGCGCCCCAATTCCTTGGCTAATTCAAACACAACAGCCAAAGCATTAGGAGTATTAAAATCATCATCCATCGCTGCTCGAAATTGCTGCACAGCTTCGCTATCCTCTGGCGGCAATTTCCGAATTTTCTCTGAATCCCAGCCAAACTGATCGCCGTGTAAATCACCAAAATCCAACCCTTCCTTAATCGTATTCCAGCCATTTTTAGCAGCAGAAATCCCCTCATCTGTAAAATCAATCGGCTTGCGATAATGAGCCATCAATACCAACAAACGCACCACCATTGGGTCAGTTACTCTATCCAATAAATCCCTAATAGTGGTAAAATTGCCCAAAGATTTTGACATCTTTTCACCATTAACAGTCACAAAACCATTGTGCATCCAATATCTTGCCAAAGGTTTCCCAGTTACCGCCTCAGATTGAGCAATTTCATTCTCATGGTGAGGAAAAATTAAATCTGCCCCCCCACAATGAATATCAATAGTTTCCCCTAAACTTTGACGTACCATTGCTGAGCACTCTATGTGCCATCCAGGGCGACCAGAACCCCAAGGCGAATCCCATGCCGGTTCGCCAGATTTAGCCCCCTTCCACAACGCAAAATCAAAGGGATCTTTCTTTTTTTGAGCCTCTGCGTCTTCCGATTCTACTCTACCGCTAGCGCCAGCTTGCATCTCATCAAACTTGCGTCCAGAAAGCTTTCCATACTCAGAAAATTGCCTAACTTTATAGTAAACATCGCCTCCCGACGCATAAGCATAACCCTTACTTTCTAACTCGTGAATCAGCCGTTTAATGCCATCCATCGTATGAGTTGCGCGGGGATACTCGTCGGCTTCCAAGACATTTAAACGCTTCATATCCTCAAAATAAGTCTGAGTGTAGCGTTCCGCTACTTCCTCCATTGAAGATCCCTCTTTTCGGGCGCGATTGAGGATTTTGTCGTCAATATCAGTAAAATTCTGGACGTAGCGCACCTCATAGCCCCGCCACGTCAAATATCGCCGCACGACATCCCAAGCAATATAACAACGTGCATGACCCAGATGGCAGTTATCGTAGACTGTCACGCCGCAGCAATACATCCGCACTTTTCCCGGTTCTATGGTTTCTAAGGGTTCTACCCGACGAGTCAAGCTGTTGTATAGTTTTGGGCTCATGGCTGTGGTGTTGATTAATCTACTGGAAGCGTAGAGTGCTTTATCCATAGTAAGACGTAACGCCGCCGTCCCGGCAGAAGATACCGCCTGGAAGGCGGCGTTACAGGGTTTATGTCATGGATTGATGACATAGGGTGCGATCGCGATCCCCAATTACAAACAAATGTCAGGAAACTATGACATATTGATCCCCGTTTCCTTGTAAATACGTATATTTACTCATAATCAACCTCAAAAACCCCTTGACCAAACCAGGATTTTTCTGCAACATATAGGACAAAAGCGATCCCCGCGATCCCAAAGAAATGCTTTCGTTCGCCGGGATGGAGCGTAAGGGAGCCAAAAAGTTAAAGCCCCGGATTTAGAAGGGGACTTAAAAGACCAACAAGAGGCAAGGCTTTCAAGGTGGGAGCGATCGCAAGCTGGGGCTTACATCAGTCGCAACAGCTTTTAACTCCCAAGGCGCACACATCCGGGTGTTTCCCAAAACCTAACTTGCCGTCGCAATTACTGGAGAACAGACTTATGGCCAAAGAACGCCCACCTTTAGAAGATATGACTTTGCGGCAACTGCGTAGAGTTGCTAGTGAATATGGAGTCTCTCGCTATAGCCGAATGCGGAAGTCGCAACTCCTGGGTTCAATTCAGGAAATTCAACGCACCAAATTTTCATATAGTCCATCTAATACACTAGAGGCACAGGAAACAGTGGAAGCAGCAAAATTTGAACTGGGTCAGGAAGATCGTACTGGCGGATCTCTGTCATCTGTCGATGAAGGTTTAGCGGATTTGCCCGATGGATATGGCGAAAGCCGGATTGTGTTGATGCCCCGCGATCCCGAATGGGCTTACACTTACTGGGATATTCCCAACAGTCATAAAGAAGAACTGCGTCGCCAAGGTGGACAGCAGATTGCCCTACGGATTTATGATGTCACGGATGTTAACCTCGAATACCAAAGCCCTCACAACATTCAAGAATATCCCTGCGACGAATTAGCCCGCGAGTGGTACGTGCCGATCCCTGTGAGCGATCGCGACTACGTAATCGATATCGGCTACCGTTGCGCCGACGGCCGCTGGATAGTCCTCGCCCGTTCTGCCGAAGTCCGCGTTCCCCCCGTCTACCCCAGCGACTGGATTGAAGACCAATTCATTACCATAGGTTGGGAAGAAGATTTACGCGGCAAAACCTTCCTCGAACTGGTTCCCCCCAGCAAAAAAGTTGCGACTCCCGCCTATGCTGGTGCTGGCAACCCCATCTACGAACAAATCTTCGGTATGGCAGAATCTGCCGAAGCAATGCGGGTGGCTGGTTCCGTCTTCGGTTCGATGCAGCACGTCGCTGGTTCCATTCAGCAAGTCGCCATCCACGAACAAGCTTTGAGTTCCTATGTCTTCCCCTCCGGTGTTGGTATGTGGGCAGTTCCCACTACCTCCGGGCTCACGATGTCTGGCGTTGGCCTCACGATGTCTGGAGTAGGCTTTGGTGCTTCTATGCCTCCAGTCAAGCCTCGCAAGTTCTGGTTAGTTGCTGATGCTGAATTGATTGTCTATGGTGCTACGGAACCTGATGCTACGGTTTACATCGGCGGACAACCCATCAAACTCAATCCCGATGGCACTTTCCGTTATCAGATGTCTTTCCAGGATGGTTTGATCGACTATCCGATCTTTGCAGTAGCAGCCGATGGCGAACAAAACCGTGCTATCCACATGAAATTTACCCGCGAAACCCCAGATCGTCGCACCAATACTAAGGAGGAAGCTGTTTTAGAATGGCTTGGTTAAGGTAGTTGTCGGCTTTCGGAGCAGCTATGCTTATGGCAAGCTATGGTAACACCTCGGTCTGTGCCAATTTTTTAACCAGCACAAGGTTCAGTCTGGACAGCAGCTCATTTGTTAACGTTAACTTCAGACAACAACCCATAACACCCCCTATACACCGTTCTCCTCTTCTTTAGGAGCGGTGTTTTTTAATGCTAATTCTCCAAATTCTTAATAAGTAAATCCACCTAATTAAACGTAAGATAAGTAGCTGGACAAAAATAAAGAATGTCATTGCGAGCCCAGCGAAGCAATCTCAAAGCCTTGCGATTGCTTCGCTGGGCTCGCAATGACATGATTACGTTTATTTATGTCCGAATACTTAAAGCCCCCTGACTTAACAAGGGGACTTAGGGCAATCAAACAGGACTTACGCAAAAATATCCGTAACGCCGCCTTCTAGGCGGTAAAGTCACCGCCAGGATGGCGGCGTTACGTAATCGTGCGTAAGTCCTGTCAAACCTAAAGCTTTGCTCCACACTCAGGACAAAACTTATTATTTGTCACATTCTTCGCACCGCAACTCGGACAGTAAATCAATTCGATCGCCTGTTCCAAGCTTTTGCGAACTGGTAAACCAATCATCTGAGCATTGCTCTTTCCTGGTGCTACCATCGGATAACAGTTTTCATCCCTGCTCACCTTCACATCCATTAATACAGGGCCGTTGTGAGCTAGCATTTCCGCGATCGCATCCTCCAATTGATCCCGCTGCGAAACTGCTATCCCCTTCACCCCGTAAGCTGCCGCCAGCATCACAAAATCGGGCATTGAGGGCTGCATATTCGACGAAGAATAACGCTCTCCGTAAAACGCCTGCTGCCATTGCCGCACCATTCCCTGCCAGCCATTATTCACAATCACAGTCTTGACACCAATGCCATACTGTGCTAAAGTTCCTAGCTCCTGAATATTCATCTGGATGCTAGCATCGCCGGCCACGCAAATCACCTGTTCGTTAGGTAGCGCCATTTTTGCACCCATCGCCGCAGGCATTCCGTAACCCATCGTGCCCAAACCTGCACTGGAAATCCAGCGACGGGGCCCACTATTCAGAAATTGAGCCGACCACATTTGATGTTGGCCTACATCCGTTGTGAAATAAGCATCCGGTGCCTGACGATCCAATTCTACAATCACCTCTTGGGGAGAGATGACATCGGGATAATGAGGAACTTCTAAAGGATAGTCTTGCTTCCAGCGATTAATCCGTGCTAACCATTCCTGAGTGCGATCTCGAAGAGCGCCGGAGGCATCGCTATTAACCTCACCTATTTCCCGACATCGCCGCAGCAAATCAATTAAAACATTCCGCACATCGCCTACAATCGGGACTTCTGGCGGGCGATTTTTACCCACCTCAGCGGGGTCAATATCAATGTGAATTACCTTAGCGCGAGAAGCAAATTCATCTAACTTGCCAGTAACGCGATCGTCAAACCGAGCGCCCACAGCAATTAACAAATCGCATTCAGTGACGGCAAAATTAGCATAGGCCGTGCCGTGCATCCCTAGCATTTTCAGAGACAGAGGATGCTTTTCATTAAATGCACCCTTACCCATCAGCGTTGTTGTCACCGGAATTTGGAACAATTCAGCTAGTTCTTGAATTTCTGCATGAGCACCCGCTGCGATCGCACCTCCACCCACATATAGCAAAGGACGTTCCGCTTGTTTAATCAAATTCACCGCCTGATTAATCTGACGAGGATTTCCCTTCACCGTCGGCCGATATCCCGGAATCCGCACCGCACCTGGTTGCACCGGTACATAGTCAAACTCTTCTAAGCCAACATCCTTGGGTACATCGATCAACACCGGCCCCGGCCTTCCTGTAATCGCGATGTGGAAAGCTTCAGCGACAATTTTCGCCATATCCCTTGGATCGCGCACCACATAGGAATGCTTGACAATTGGTAGCGTAATCCCATAGATATCAGTTTCCTGAAAAGCATCAGAACCGATCGCACTGCGAGCTACTTGACCAGTTACGATTACCATCGGGATCGAATCCATTTGAGCTGTCGCGATCGCCGTCACCAAATTAGTAGCGCCTGGGCCCGAAGTCCCAAAGCAAACCCCAACTTGACCCGTAGCGCGAGCATAACCATCCGCCGCGTGGCCAGCACCTTGTTCGTGGCGCACCAAAATATGCTGAATACCGCCCTCAGCTTCAGCGCGGTATAGTTCATCATAGATCGGCAGAATTGCCCCGCCGGGATAACCAAAAATATGCTTAACACCATGTCGTCTTAAGCTGTCAATCAAAGCAAAACCGCCGGTTGCTCGTTTTGCTGCTACTTTAGTTTTTAGTTGCACTGTTCTCCCTTCCTCAATCTCTCTCTTAAGTTTTAATGAAGCCTGTTATCTTAGTTCTATTTTAATCATCAAGCTAGAAAAGTTTAACCTTAGATATTTTCCTGTGCTCTTTGTCTTGCCCATCTTCCCCACCTCCCGCACCTCCCAACGGTATTCCGCAGTGTGGGGGGAAGGTGTTGTTTGGGGTGATGCTTGAGTATTTGAAGTGTTGGGTGGTGAGGGGAGCGATCGCGGAGATTCGCGATCGCACGATGCGGTTGCTCAAGGGTTGCGGCGTGGAAATGCTGATTATTGATGAGGCGGATCGGTTTAAGCCGAAGACGTTTGAAGGGGTTATCAAGGATTGATTTGGAAACTCTCAAAGAAGTTGCTGGGGAGTACAAGTGATGGAAGCCATAGATATCCAGCCTTGGCTGTTTCGGGTGGAACCTTTTCGTCAGGATTGGGATAACGGGCTAACTTTGCCCACCCGTTATCCCCTATCATTGCAAGTGAAGGCAGATGATGTAGAATCTTCTCATCTACCAGACATCAAGGGGAAGCCCAACTACTTATTGGGCGTGGAACGGCGATGACGGCGAACCTCTAAATTGGGGATGTCGATTAGTACCGATGTTATAATCATAATTACAATAGGGTAATAACATAATGCCACGCATACAGATACCAAAAAAATATCGTTATGGTATAGAAAAAATTATTACTTTAGACAGTGCGATTTTTGAAAACCTTATTGACGCTTTAAAAAATTCAAATCCATCATTTCATTTGAAAAAATTAGCGGATACAGTATCTTTGAAAATTAAGGAAAAAGGAATTGAGGATTTAACTAAAGATGACCTATTAAATATTTTAGAGGCTATAGTTTCTTTATACCCTCTCCAAACTTACTTCAGCTTAACCATAGAAGATTTAGCTAGTAGCCTGGGAGAAGCTTTAGCAGAATTAGAAGATATTCCTAATGTTACAGAAGAACAAAAAAAAATATTTGAGGAAAGAATAACTATTCTATTAAGTATTGACGGTGCTTTATATGTTGCCTCTAAAGTAGAGGAATTATTATTTGAATATGAGCATTTGTTTCTTGGTTCCCGTATAATTACAGATATAAGGCCCGTCTTTGATCCTGACTTGAATAAAATTCCGGCTGGGGCACTTATAGTTCATACTCTTAAACTTGAATATAAACAAGGAAATGAGGAGAAGGATTTTTATATTGCTTTAGATACAAATGATGTTAAAAAATTGCGCGAACAGTTAGATAGAGCTGAACAGAAAGCCGAATCTATTAAATTAATGCTTAACCAAGCACAAGTTTCCTATTTAGATGTAGAAGAGAGGTGATTTAAAATGGTAGCTACGAAACAAAAGAGAAGTGTTGAAGAATATACATCAAATAGTTATAGGCTAGACAAGAGTAGCCCTAAAGATTGGCTTAAAGATTCAAAGCCTAAAAGTCCAGAACAAATTTGGTTAAAATCAGGAGAACAAGCTCCTGATTGGCTACCGAAAAAACCAAGAGTTTACAGAGTTTCTTTAGCTAACTGCAATTATGACTATCCTCTTCAAATAAGGGAGGAGCTAGAAAAAGAATTTATGAAACTGGTGGAAGAATGGCATCAAGAAACGGGAATGATGTCATTAGTTTCAAAGATTGTTATGCACCCTGCTTACCAGAGAATTATTGGCATGGGTCAACCTGTGATACCTTTAATATTGCGGGAACTAGAACGAGAACCAGACCATTGGTTTTGGGCATTAAGAGCAATTACTGGTGCTAATCCTGTCTGGTGTTAAAAGCAGCGATGAGTCAAACTACGATCCGTGGACAAAAATCTGTCAACGCGGACAAATAATTTGACACTCGACAAATATAAAGGCGGCACCCAGATTTGAACTGGGGGTGGAGGTTTTGCAGACCTCTGCCTTACCACTTGGCTATGCCGCCGTCGATCGCAAAATCTACTATATCACAACCCGATCGCTAATTTCCACTTTTCTTACCACAATTTTTTCTTCCCCCCCATCCCCATTGGCTTTTCGCCACTGCTGAACAGCAATTTGTAATCTTGGTGACAGCCAAGTATCATATTGAGGATAAACTGGCAAGCGTCGCCTCAATTCCCATCCCTCCACTGCCAATAACGCCTCTAAAGCATGACATTGCAGATGATCGTAATCAGGATTAACCTCATCGCGAGGCCCAATCCCTCCCAAATCCCTAGCACCGGCTGCTAAACAAGCCAGTAATATCTGCGGTTCTGTAATTAAATTAGGCGGGATTTGCAGGGTAATTTCTGGAGGTAAAATCGACTTCGCGATCGCCACTACTTCTGGCATCTTCTCAGCATTAAAACTTGCACCCTTCCAACCTTGCTGGCTACCAGCACTATGAGGTTGAAGTATAACCTCTTGAATATTACCATAATCAGTCTGAATCTGTGCGATCGCACTCAGCGTTTCCCACCAATCCCCCTCACTCTCACCAATTCCCAACAGTAAACCAGTTGTAAACGGAATCCTTAACTCCCCCGCCCATTCTAATTGTTGCAACCTTAAAGAAGGCACTTTACTAGGAGCATATCGGTGAACAGATTGCAATAAATTTGGTGTTAATTGTTCTAACATTAACCCCATCGACACATTCACCTCTTTTAACTTTGCCATCTCTTCAAAACTCAATGGCCCCGAATTTGTATGAGGTAAAAATCCAAAATTTAATGCAAGTTCGCACAAATCATAAATACACTCAAACCAAGCTTTTCGCCTTGGCGAAAGAGGGTGTACCTCACCGCTGAGAATCAAAATTTCAATCACTCCTTTCCCCTTAAGGCCTTGCAGTTGCTTCTCCGCCGCCGCCAATGTCAACCAAGGACTTTGCTCAGGATCGGTGCGAAAATTACAGTAAGCGCACCGATTAAAACACTCGTAAGTAGGAACCAGAGTATAAGCAGGACTGTAAGCGATCGTCCGCAACATAATTTAGAGCATGAATTGAGTGCATCTACTTAATTTAAGACTTCGGCACGCTTTATGTAACGCCGCCGTCTCGGCGGTTCCTCGATCGCTGAAACGGTGGCCATACAACCAACCATGCGTAAGTCCTATTAAGGTTAAGGTAAAACTTACGCATCATTCACCTAACCTCATCCCTTCCCCAGCCCACAGATTAGTTATACTTATCTTCCTCATCAGGAACACTGTACTTAAAAGGCCTTTACAAACCGAAATAAAAGCGCTAATCTTATTTACATGGCGGAACACAAAACCGCCCCGAACCTTGAAAAATACATAAAGCAATCATAAGCACATGACAACTACCTTACAACAGCGCGAAAGCGCTAACGTCTGGGAGCGCTTCTGCGA
>NZ_JARFTR010000117.1 GCF_029167235.1 Kamptonema sp. UHCC 0994
CGGTAAGGATACCGCCCAGAGGGCGGCGTTACGAATATGTAAGTTCTAAAATATTTTAACTTTTAATTTTTAATTTTTAATTTTTAATCGGAATCTCAATGATAAAGGTTGTTCCTTGACCGACTTTTGAAATACAATCGAGTTTACCTTTATGCTGTTCTACCACAATTTGGTAGCTGATTGACATTCCTAATCCAGTACCTTTGCCGACTTCTTTAGTCGTGAAAAATGGGTTAAAAATCTGAGTTTTTACCGCTTCTGGCATTCCTGAACCATTATCAGAAATTTCAATAATAGCAGTATCGCGATCGCGAACCTTGGTACAGATGCAAATCCGACCAGGATTAGCTTCTATTTCCTCAACAGATTGCCCTTTAAATCTCTGCTCAATCGCATCGATCGCATTCGCAATCACATTCATAAAAACTTGATTTAGCTGACCAGCATAGCACTCAACTAATAGCAGAGCGCCAAACTGCTTTACTAACTGAATATCAGGGCAGTTATTTTTACATTTAAAGCGGTTCTGTAAAATCAACAATGTACTCTCAATGCCTTCATGAATGTCAACCTGCTTCATGTCAGATTCATCTAACCGCGAAAAGTTTCGCAGAGATAAGACAATTGAGCGGATGCGCTCAGTTCCCACTTTCATTGATGATAAAGTTTTGGCTAAATCTTCAGTTAGAAATTCTAACTCAATCTCTTCAATTCGATCTCTGATTTCGCCGCTGGGCAGGGGATATTCCTGTTGATATAATTCTAGCAGACCGAGTAATTCTTCAACGTAACCATTGACATAGGTAATGTTGCCATGTATAAAATTAACAGGGTTATTAATTTCGTGAGCAATACCTGCAACTAATTGCCCCAAGGAAGACATTTTTTCAGTTTGAATCAATTGAGCTTGAGTAGAGCGTAATTGCACAAGTGTCTTTTCAAGTTGTTGCGATTTTTCTCGTTCTCGCGCTTCACTTTGCCGTAAAGCTTCTTCAGCTTGTTTGCGATCGCTAATATCGGTATGGGAACCAACCACTCGCACGGGTTTCCCCTCTTCATCCCATAGTGCTTTCCCTCGACCTAGAATCCATTTGTAGCTTCCATCTTTGCACCGATGGCGATGCTCTGTGACATAATATGGGGTTTTCTGATTGAGGTGATCTTGCATAGCGTCAATCACCAAATTAATATCCTCTGGATGCACAATGCCCGTCCATTCATCTAGCTGATTTCCGATTTCATGGTCTTCATATCCTACTATTTCTTTAGACCTAGCAGATGTAAATAGTTCATTAGTTTTGATGTTCCAATCCCAGATACCGTCACTGTTGCCTTTAAGCGCTAACTGCCAGCGTTCTTCACTTTGTCGCAAGGCTTCTTCTGCAAGTTTGCGATCGCTAATATCAGTAATTAAACCATGCCAGATACTATCTCCATTGCCTAAATCTTCAGGCTGAGAAATGGATTGAATCCATTTGATCTTGCCTGACGGTAGGACAAACCGCCCTTGCCAATCCCAAGGTTGCATAGTTTGAGCGGCACGAGCAACTAATCGATCGTAATTTTGGCGCTCATCTGGGTGAATTAGATCGTGTATTAGAGTTATATTTTGTTTAACTGTTTCTGGCTCTATTTCAAAAATTTCGCTGCAAGCAGGACTTATATAAGGATAGCTCCCAGAACCATCCGCACGCAACAAAAATTGGTAAAGCATTCCCGGCACATTAGCTGAAAGATTTTGAAATTTAGACTCGCTTTCCCGCAATGCTTCTTCAGCAACTTTGCGATCTGTAATATCTGCAATTGAGCCAACCATTCGCACGGGTATCTCCTCTTCATTTCGTAGTGCTTTCCCTCTCCCCAAAATCCATTTGTAGCTACCATCTTTGCAGCGAATACGATATTCAGCAATGAAATAGGAAGTTTTACCTTCTAGGTTATCTTGACCTGCATTTATTACTCTATCAAGATCGTCTGGATGTATGAGACTATACCAAGCATTTAAGTCATTTTCTATTTCGCGATCTTCAAAGCCTAGCATTTCCTTGCAGCGGGCAGACAGGAAGAGTTCATTATTTTTGGGGTTCCAATCCCAGATGCCGTCATTAGCACCCTTGAGAGCTAATTGCCAACGTTCTTCGCTCTTTCTCAATTCTTCCTCAGTTTGTTGTCTCTCTGCAATCTGTGTCTGCAATTGCTTCAAGGCTTGGTTTAAATTTTCCGTCCGCTTTCCAACTCGAATTTCTAGTTCTTCATTGGCTCTTTGGAGTGCGATTTCTGCCTGTTTGCGTTCAGTAATATCTCGCGAAATACCAATCACTCCGAGTGCATTTCCTTCTGAGTCACGATATACGCTTTTCGTAGTTAGAAAACTCCGTATTTCACCACTGAGTGCGAAATCTTGTGAATAGGTGAGCGATTTTCCGGTAGCAATAATTTGGCGATCTATTTCTAGGAACTCCTGAGCAATTTCCGGCGATATTAACTCCGAATCGCTGTTACCGATAACTTCTTCTGGCTGTCGGTCAAAAGCCTCTATCGTGGCACTGTTAGCCAGTACATAGCGTCCCTGAAGATCGCGGACATAAATTGGGTCGGGAACACTTTCAATGACTGCTTGCAAGAGGGTGTAACTTTCTTTTTGGGCTTTTTCTGCTTGTTTGCGACGGCTAATATCATTACCAATAGCTAGGATTCCTTTAAAGCATCCTTTGTCATCCACAAGCGCTTTATTTCGCCATGAAATCCAGACTGATTCTCCATTTTTGCGGATATTTTCGTGTTCGTTGCAAATATATTTTTCTGGCTGTCGTAAGATATCTTCCCCCATTGCCGCTAGGTCGTTTCCAGCGGAATCTGTGTGAGGAATAATTGTTCCTATTGCATTTTTGCCGATGATTTCTTCCTCCGAGTAGCCGAAGAATTTTTGGGCAAAATCGTTAAAAAAGGTAATTTTACCAACGGCATCTACTTTGACAATAATGCTGTTAGCATTTTCCACCAGTTCGCGATATTTAACTTCGCTTTCTCGAAGTTTCCCGGTTGTCTCTTGTACAATTTCTCGTAATTTTACGGGTTCTCGCGTCCATTTAAAGACTAAAATTCCCGTTAATACTGCTAGTAACGCGCTGACAATTCTTACCCACAAAGCTTTAGCTTTTGGGATGTCTGGGTTGACGAAGATTTGAGCGACTAAATCCTGGGCGACAAATCGCTGCGAGTTTAAATTACCTTTGAAATTTACCTGAACTATACTTAAATCTTTTACCGTATTAACGCGGTTTTCGTGCTGCAATTGCTCTTGTTCTGAGCAATCTAGCAACCAGATACTTGACACAACCACTGCTACTGCTGAAAGTGCTGCTAAGTAAGGGGAGAATCGGAATTTCATAAGCTGATTTTAGCCAAGGGTTTCCAGTAAAACTAGACTTATTGCGAAAAAGAGCTTGGGGTGTAAAACTGTAATAGATTATTTATGGGGTTCTAGCACTTATGCAAGCAGTGTATTGTGATCTCAGTCTGGCTTTCGATTTGAATATAGCAACCGCCAAGGCAGTTAGGACAGATATCCGTAACGCCGCCTTCTAGGCGGTTAGGGCACTGCCTAGAAGGCGGCGTTACGTTCAACAAATAAAGTTGTCCTAACTGTCCTGGCGGTTGATATATATACAGGTTAAACTAGAATTATTAATTCTTAATTTTTGTCTAGAGAGTGAATCAGAGCGTGGAAAATTCGATGCAAGAGCAGTTGGCGGAGGCGATCGCATCCTTTAGCGATCGCGTGGATTATCTCGAAATTCGGACTGAACAGAGCGAGTCAACGGCAATTAGTTTTCGCGGCCCGCAGTTGGATGGCGTTAACCGCAGTTTTTCCCTCGCTGGCGGCATTCGTGCCTGTCATAAGGGGGGATGGAGTTTTGTGACTTTCAATGGCCTAGCTGAGTTAAAAAACCGCATTGAGGAAGCTATTTCTCAAGCTCATTTAGTGGGTACAGAAACTACTGAGTTGGCAGCAGTGGCAGCAATTAAAGATTATGTAGCTGTGGAATTTGGTCGCGATCCGCGCACTGTATCTCTGGAAGAAAAGCGCTCTTTGATGCAGAATTATAATCAATTATTGCTGGATTTTGACCCGCGAATTCAGACGACAATGACAGGTTACAGCGATCGCTTTGGGATTACTTATTTTGTCAATTCTCAAGGTACTTCTATCGCTCAAGAACGCTTGGATGTGACGGGGCGTTTTGGCGCGATCGCGCGGGGAGAAGATGGTGTCGTCCGCCAAGGTTTTGAGTCGATCCACTCGCGATCGGATTACAATATTCTGGTGAATGTTGAAGAGCAAGTGAAATCCGCCGCACTCAGAGCTGTTAAGCAGTTGGAGGCGAAACCTGTTAAGGGTGGTCAATACACTGTAATTTTAGATCCGTATCTTTCCGGTGTGTTTATTCACGAAGCTTTTGGTCATTTGTCGGAGGCTGATGGTATTTATGAAAATCCCAGAATGCAGGAATTACTGACGCTGGGGAAACCCTTAGCAATTGAACAGTTAAATGTGGTTGACGATGCAACTTTACCGGGACTTCCCGGAACTCTAAAATACGATGACGAAGGTGTACCGGCCCAGTGCAAATATTTAATTAAAGATGGAATTTTGACCACCAGAATGCACAACCGCGAAACTGCTGGCAAAATGGGTGAAGTACCGACTGGAAATGCTCGTGCTTTGAGTGCTGGTTATCCGCCAATTGTACGAATGACGAATACTGCGATCGCATCAGGCGAACATTCTTTGGAAGAGATGCTTGCTGATATTGAGGAAGGCGTTTATGCAGTGCGGATGTTAGGCGGACAAACGAATGGGGAAATGTTTACCTTTGCGGCGGCGGAAGGTTATATGATCCGTAATGGGCGTTTGGCTGAACCTGTAAGCGATGTGACGCTGACGGGAAATGTCTTTCAGACGCTGAAGGATATTGAGGCGATCGGCAATGACTCGGTTTATGCTTACGGCGGTTGCGGTAAAGGTGGTCAAGGTGGTTTACCCGTAAGTGTTGGTGGCCCCCATTTGCGGATTAAAAATGTTGTTGTCGGGGGACGTTAGGGAGCTCTTGAGCGGGGAAGCGGGAGATTTTCGAGTTAACAGTTAACCGTTAACAGTTAACCGTTAACCGTTAACCATTAAGAAAAAAGCCCGGTTTCTTGAGGAAACCGGGTTTTGTTTAAACCAACTAAGAGAGGAGAGAACACTGAGCAACAAGAAGTTAGGGACATTGCGTACCCTGTAGACAACTCCATCAACCTAGTGATACCTAAACAAAGGTCATTTTTGGCTGTGGCTGCCTTAAATCTGTCTCATTTCGTCTTCCAGGATGCGAATTAAATTTTCATCACCGTTAGCTTTGGCTACGTCTAAGCGATGTAGCAGTCTCTTGTGAAGGTTTGCACGGTGGGTTTCAGCTACCTTTGTCAAGTTTCTTTGACCGATTCTGTTCATGGTGAACTTTCCTTTCGTCTCATTTGTGTATTCTTATATTCCTAATATAACGTGGTGATGTGGAAAGTGCATAGCAGATTTACCAAAACTTCATACTCCGGGTAAGTTATTGACTTTTGAGCTCGATTCGGTTATACTTGTACGCAACTCTTCATTAGCAGTTTCAGCAATTAATGGTAGAGAGGCTAGATTAAGATAATTCGGCGATTGAAATCGCTACTACACAAACGAAGTCCGCCTACGCGGACTAAAGAATAAAGGAGATATCTGGAGCGTAAGTCCTATACTAATTCTTGGCAGGATGCGCTAAGAACTTTTCTCGGAAAGACTCCATATAGGTGTAAAAAACGGGAGTAATGTAAAGGGTCAAGAGTTGGGAAAATAATAAACCGCCTACGACAGCTAAACCTAAAGGACGGCGAGATTCTGCACCCGCGCCCCAACCAAGTGCGATCGGTAGCGTACCCATTAAAGCGGCCATTGTGGTCATCATAATCGGGCGGAACCGAACTAAACAAGCTTCATAGATAGCATCAAGAGGCTTTTTCGCGCGATCGCGTTGCGCTTCTATGGCAAAGTCAATCATCATAATGCCATTTTTCTTAACAATTCCTACTAGCAAAATAATGCCTACAAAAGAATAAATATTAAGCTCAACCCCGAACAACATTAAAGTTAATAATGCTCCAAATCCCGCCGAAGGCAAACTCGAAATAATCGTCACTGGATGGATGAAGTTTTCGTAAAGAATCCCCAACACAATATAAATCACCAAAATTGCCACTATTAGCAATATTCCTAATCCTTGTAACGACGATTGAAATATTTGTGCTGAACCTTGAAACTTAGTGCTAATTGTTGCGGGTAGGGTTTCCCTCGCTAGGGTTTCAATTTTTCCCACCACTTCCCCCAGAGAAACACCAGATTTCAAGTTAAAAGAGATAGTAACAGCGGCCAATTGTCCAAAGTGACCAATAGTTAATGGGCCAACACTTTGACTCAAAGTTGCTACAGCATTTAAGGGGATTTGTTGACCTGTACTAGAGCGAATTGAAAGTAATTCTAAAGCGCTGGGGTCTTGTTGATATTTGGGATCTAAACCCATAATTACTGGATATTGGCTATCAGGCGCGTAGATAGTAGAAACTTGGCGACTTCCGTAGGCGTTGTATAAAGCTGTTTCGATTTGATTGGCAGTTAGACCAAGGGAAGAGGCGCGATCGCGATCGACTGTCACCTGTAACTGGCGGTTTTTTAGTAGCAAATCGCTGTTAACATCTTGTAGTTCTGGCATCTTTCGTAACTGTTCTTCTAGTTCAGGTGCAGCTTTATAAAGCTCTTGGAAATTGGGAGTTTGTAGGGTAAATTGATATAGTGCTTTTGACTGCTGAGAACCGATCCTAATTGATGGCGGGTTTTGCAAAAATGCTCTAATTCCAGGTACTTTATTCAGTTTTGGACGCAATTCTTTGATAATTTCTTCAGCACTTAAATGGCGTTCAGAATGGGGTTTTAATCGGATAAATATGCGACCTGCATTCGCGGCTGAATTAGGGCCGCCAGCGCCGACTGTGGAGTTGATCGCATCAACATTAGGATCTTTAAGGATAATTGCCGCTAATTCTTCCTGATGTTTAACCATTTCGGCAAAGGAAATATCTTGAGCAGCTTCTGTCACGGCGTTAAGTTGTCCTGTGTCGTTGTTGGGAATAAAGCCTTTAGGAATGACTGCAAATAGGTAAATTGTGGCGATCAGAATGGCGGCGGAAATTACCATTGTGGTACGATGATATTTCAGTGCTTTTCTCAGGCTCCAAGCATAGAATCCGACCAGCGATAATTTTGAAAAGAATTTAGCAACGGATTTAAAGAAGGAATTTTTGGGCTTTTTCACCTCTTTTTTGTCGGTTGGTAAGTTATCGTTTCTATCGGTTTCTGCTGTTAGCAAATTACTTGAATTAAGTTGCCTTTTGTCAGAGATATCGTCAGCGCGATCGCCTCCAAATTCTGCTGTTGCTGTTGCCGATTTCATTGAATGTATAGGCTGGTTTTGTTCAAAGGTTATTTCTTTTTCTGAATGTTGTGCAAAGCCATTTCCGACTGAATTTATAGATAACTCTTCTCCGACAACATCCGTTGCTAATTCATGTTTTTTGGGTGCTTTTAAAAAGCGGCTACATAGCATCGGAGTTAAGCTCAGAGAAATTACCCCTGACACCAAAATTGCCATACCAATTGTTACGGCAAACTCGTTAAAGAGCCGCCCTAAAATGCCGCCCATAAATAGCATCGGAATGAAAACAGCCACTAATGAAATCGTCATTGAAATTACTGTAAAACTAATCTCTCTTGAACCGTTTAGTGCGGCTTCAAAGCGATTTTCTCCCATTTCCATGTGCCGGACGATGTTCTCTAAAACGACTACGGCATCATCAACAACAAACCCAACGCTCAGAGTCAATGCCATCAATGAAAGGTTATCTAGTGAATAGTTTAATGCTGCCATGACACCAAAGGTTGCTACTAGCGACATCGGCACAGCTATACTGGGAATAATTGTTGCCCAGAAGTTGCGAAGAAATATAAAAATCACTAATACTACTAAGCAAATAGTTAGTAATAAAGTAAACTTCACATCATCAACTGACTCGCGAATGGATTGAGAACGGTCATAAAGAATATCCATCTCCACTGCTGCGGGAATTTGCTTACGAAAAGTAGGCAATATTTTCTTGATTTCGTCAACAATTTCAACGGTATTTGTTCCCGGTTGTCGCTGAATTGCTAGGACAATTGCTCTTGTTCCGTTATACCAACTAGCTAATTTATCATTTTCTACGCTATCAATAACTTCACCGACTTCTTGTAGTTCCACGGGAGCGCCATTTCGGTAAGCTACAATTAGGGATTTGTAAGCATTAGCGTCATTGAGATCGCCGTTTGCTTGAATGGTAAAATTTTGCTTTTGACCGTAAAGTGTTCCTGTTGGTAAGTTGGAATTGCCTTGAGATATGGCGGTTGCAACTTCATCAATTCCTAAGCCTTTGGCACTTAAAGATTGAGGGTCAAGTTGAATGCGGACGGCGTATTTCTGAGAGCCGTAAACCTGTACTTGCGCTACACCATCTACCATTGAAAGCCGCTGTGCGATCAGAGTTTCGGCGTATTTGTCAACAGTTGGTAAAGGCAAAATTGAGGAACTGACAACCAGATTTAAAATTGGTTGATCTGCCGGGTTAACTTTGCGATAAGACGGTGGACTCGGCATATTTGCGGGCAACTGTCGTGTTGCTTTAGCAATTGCCGATTGTACATCTTGGGCGGCTCCATCCAGCGGTCTTTTTAAGTCGAATTGTAGGGTAATTTGTGTGCTTCCCTGTCCGCTACTGGAGTTCATGGAATCCAGACCGGCAATGCTAGAAAATTGCTGTTCTAAAGGGGTGGCGACTGAGGCGGCCATCGTTTCTGGACTAGCTCCAGGGAGGCTGGCTGATACTTGAATTGTGGGAAAATCGACGTTAGGTAGGTCACTAACTGGTAATGATTCGTAACTTATAAATCCAAATATTAAGATGCCAATCATCACCAAGGTGGTCATAATCGGACGGCGGATGAATAGTTCGGAAATGTTCATAATTTGTTAGTGGTTAGTGGTTAGTGGTTAGTGGTTAGTGGTTAGTTGTTAATTGTTAGTTGTTTCTGTCATTGCGAGCCAAGCTAAGCGCAGTTGCGAGGGTACGAAGCAAGCCCGAAGCAATCGCAAGATTTTGATTCAGTAGCCATATATAGCGGTTTGTGCTTGGGTAGAGTAGAGTAGAATGTTAATGTATTGAGATTGCTTCGGGCTTGCTTCGTTCCTCAGATTGCTTCGGGCTTGCTTCGTACCCTCGCAACTGCGCTTCGCTTGGCTCGCAACTGCGCTTCGCTTGACGCGCTTAGCTTGGCTCGCAATGACACAGTTAGAAACCAACCATTAACAACCAACCACTAACCACTAACAACTAACCAATAACTATTTCTTTTTAATTTCTACTTTGGCGTTAGGAATAAGGTTAAATTGACCGTCGGTAACAACTTCTTCGCCAGGTTTTAAACCTTGCGCGATCGCAGTTTCGCTACCAGCAGCAATACCTACCTCGATCGGGCGGATTTCCACCGTTTTATCCGGTTTAACCACAAACACAAAAGGCCCTTTCTGTCCCGCTTGTACTGCAACTGTAGGCACAACGATCGCATTCGGTTCTTTTCGCAAGGTGAGGACAACATTCACAAATTCACCAGGGGAAAGTTGCCCGCCACTATTGGTAAAACTGCCTTTTAATTGAATCGTGCCTGTTGTTGTATCCACCGCACTATCTACAAAGCTCAGTTCGCCCTGTACTGGCGGCGATGTACTATTAGGAATCTGCGCTTCTACTTCCAGAGGGCCACCATTCATGGCTTTTTTTACCTCTGGTAATACCTTTTGGGGGACGGAAAAGGCGACGTAAATCGGGCTGATTTGGTTAATAACTACTAGCGGGTTGGTGTCGTTGGCTTTAACTAAGTTGCCTTGATTGACTTTCAGGCTGCCGGTGCGACCGTCTAAGGGTGAGAAAATGGAATTGTAAGATAAGTCAATTTTGGCTTTGTCAATATCCGCTTCGGCGGCGCTGACTGAGGCTTGCAGGCTTTCTATGACGGCTGTAGCGGCTTTAACTGCGGCTTGGGCATTTTCGATGTCAGCGTCGGCGGCTTTGACTGTGGCTTGGGCGTTTTCGATGTCAGCGTCGGCGGCTTTGACTGCGGCTTGGGCGTTTTCTACGTCAGCGTCGGCGGCTTTGACTGCGGCTTGGGCGTTTTCTATACCGCTACTACTGGCTGCAACTGTGGCTTTTCCGGCCTCGGCTGTGGTACGAATCTGATCGGCTTCGTCTTTGCCGATCGCGCCTTCATTGTACAGTCCGGTGTAACGCTGCGATCGCTCTGTGGCATTTTTTGCCTCTGCTACATCTTTTGCCCGATTTGCTTTGGCTTGATTGACGGAGGCGATCGCTTTTGTGCGGTTGGCTTTAGCTTGGTTAACAGAGGCGATCGCTTTTGCCCGGTTCGCTTCTGCTTGATTCACAGAGGCGATCGCTTTTGCCCGGTTCGCTTCTGCTTGATTCACAGAGGCGATCGCTTTACTGTAATCAGCTTTTGCCTGACTTACCGACGCAACGGCTTTGGCTCGGTTCGCTTCCGCTTGCATCAATGCTGATTCTTGGGGGCGAGAATCAATCTTAAACAACAAATCGCCCCGTTTCACCTCTTGACCTTCTTTAAAATAAACTCCCGTCAGTTGACCTTCTACCAAAGACTTGACAGATACAGTAGAATATGCTGTCACAGTTCCCGTACCGCGTACCTGAATCGGTAGGGTTTTTTGAGTGGCAACAGCAGTAGCAACAGGAACAGGTTTCTTAGCTGCATCGCCTTTGTTGGGAGGTTCAGCAATGGAAGCAGCACAGCTATACAGGCAAGCCAAACTCAGAAACATCAGTCCTTGCCGCCTTACAAGGGAAGGCGTAAGGGTTCTATGTACAGGAAAGGCGGGCGGACGCTTGGCTTTACTAATGTAATAGCGCATGGCAACGGATGGGGCGAAGGAATAAACCTTGTTAGTTAGTATAGCTAACAGTTAGTATTATTACATTAATACCCTAGATTCAATATCTGTCAAATTTTTTTATTTATTCCTCGAATCTAAACATCCTATACTTACAAATAGCCGCTGGCGAACCAGTATTAACAAAAATGAACTCAGAGCATCTACCAAAAGGAATAAACCCCGAAACCTGTGCGGCTGAGGTGATGGAAACAATTCCGCTAGTAATGAGGTTTATTCGAGCGCAAATGCGAAGTCAAGGGGAACCCAACTTATCTGTACCCCAGTTTCGGACTATGATGTTTCTCTATCGCCATCCAGGTTCATCTTTGTCTAATGTGGCGGAACATTTAGGGGTGACTCGCCCGACGGCTTCAGTAATTTGCGATCGCTTAGTACAACGTAGTTTAATAGATAGAGCCGAACATCCGAAGCAACGCCGGTCTGTAGTTTTGAAATTAACTGAAACTGGATGCGATCGCCTTCAAGAAATGCGTCAGATTACCCGTGCTAAAATCGCCGATATATTGGCAGAATTGTCAGAGGATCAAATGTTGCACGTCGTTGAAGGATTAGGGATACTAAACAGTGTTTTTAAGGACTCGGAATAGCACTATGGACTAAAGAATCAAAGGCGCATCTTTTACTTCCAGAATGGGAAGTGGTAGATTGCCAAACTCAATAAACTCTCCAGGCATGGGCAACCAATCGTCAATTAGATTTTCACACCAGATAATTTCAACTCGATCGGAGCTATTATCTGAACTAATAATAACTTCATAAACAAATCCATCTTCTGAATTTAAAAAAGCATCTCGTAGGTCAATACCGCCAGAGCGAACAGTCTCAAATCTCCGTTGGGATATGGGGACATAAAGCCAGGTTCCAAACTCTGTTGTTTGCTCTGCCCAGACAGCTATAAATAGCTGTCCCGATAAATTTCGACACGCAAAGAGGCATGGTGCATCGTAATACTCATACACCTCAATGATTTCCAATTTACCTAGATTTGTAGACTGTGGAAGTAGGCTCATAGCTATGTTTTATTAAGTGATTTCAACTGCCTTAAACAAATCCAAGACTCTTACATCAATTGGAACCCACCAGCCATGATGAGAATTATTTCTTTCTGGTGGAGATGGAGTGTGCTTGATTAGCCCTGTTTCAAAAATGCAATCGCGCCCAAAGCTTCAACCAACTTCTCAATATGCACTAACTCATGAGTTGCCATCAGAGAAACACGAATGCGACTATAATTAACAGTTGGAGGTCGAATTGCGGGTGCGAAAAATCCCTGTTCTTTCAATTGCTTTCCAACTGCTAAAGCTTGAGGCGCATCTTTTAATAAAAAGCAAAAAATTGGGGAATACGAATTGGGAATTGGGAATCGGGAATTGGGAATTGGGAATTGGGAATCGGGAATTGGTAATTGGGAATTGCCTTCGCTTTCTGAATTTCGATGGCGATTCCGATCTGGGTGATTTTTATCTATACCATTCCAGTTAGGAATATGCCGATTCAGAAGGGTTTTAAGAGTTTCTATATTTTGCCATAACTGATGACGCAATTGTGGTTCTTCGCGTACAATATTGACAGCTTTTAAAGCAGCAGCCGTATCTGCCGGTGTCAATCCTGTGGTATAAATCCAACTGGGGGCTCTATTACGGAGAAAGTCAATTAGCGAACTCGAACCAGCGACATATCCGCCTAAACTTCCCAAAGCTTTGCTAAGAGTGCCAACCTGAATTAAAGGTTTGCCAGTACAACCAAAATGTTCTACACACCCCGCGCCATTTTCACCGAAAACCCCTGTAGCGTGAGCCTCATCTACTAATAGCATACAGCTAAATTCTTCAGCGATTGCTAATAATTCTGGCAAGGGGCATAAATCCCCATCCATGCTGAAAACGGTATCGGTGAGAATCAAACAGCGGCGGTAGCGATGTCTACTGTTGGCTACGCCTACACAATCCTGTAACTTCGCCCTCAAATCCTCAACATCGCAATGATTGTACTCCACAACAGCCGCGCCGCTGAGGATCGCGCCATTTTTAAGGCTAGAATGGTTGTACTGGTCGGATAAAATCAGATCCCGCTTACCGACAAGAGATGCGATCGCACCTAAGTTAGCCAGATAACCAGAACTAAAGACAATAGCATCTTCCGTTTGCTTAAGAGACGCGATCGCCAATTCTAACTCTCTGTGTAACTCCCGATGTCCAGTTAGCAACCGCGAACCCGTGCTCCCCGTTCCAAATTCTTTAACAGCAGAAATAGCAGCTTGAATTAGCCTTTCATCACCCGCTAATCCCAGATAATCATTACTAGCAAAGTTAACAAGTTCGCGACCTTCTAGCAAAATTGTAGCACCAGGGCGGCTGTAAATCGTTTGTACCGAGCGATACCAGTCAGCGCGGTGAATAGTAGCGAGAGACTTCTCTATCCAAGTGTAAGGGTCAGACGACATAGTGGAAACATTTCGGAGAATAGGTTATATTGTCTGGTGACAACTTAAGGTGCTTCTCAGTTTGACAATTATAGTCCGCAAAGGCGGATTTTGTTTATGTAGTAGCGAATTCATTCGCCAACATATTTTACTCTCATTGAGATACACCTGACAACTTCTTCTTCCAATAAACTTATGCCAACCACTAAAAAATACAGATTAGTTACTCGCAGCGATTTTGATGGTCTTGTTTGTGCCGTTCTCCTCAAAGAACTCAACATGATTAACGACATTAAGTTTGTCCATCCTAAAGATATGCAGGATGGAAAAATTGAGTTGACAAGTAATGATATTACCACCAATTTGCCCTATGTTGACGGAGTGCATTTAGCCTTCGACCACCACCTTAGCGAAACTATCAGAAATCAAGACATTCAAGATAACCATATTATCGATCCAGATGCACCATCAGCGGCAAGAGTATTGTATAGCTATTATGGCGGGAAAGAAAAGTTTACTGAGATTTCTGAAGCGATGATGGAGGCAGTTGACAAATCAGATTCTGCCCAATTTTCCCAATCAGAAGTTTTGCATCCTGAAAATTGGGTCTTGTTAAATTTCTTGATGGATGCAAGGACAGGATTGGGCAGATTCCGGGAGTTTAGAATCTCGAATTATCAGCTAATGATGCAGTTAATTGATTATTGCAAAGCTCATTCCATCGAAGAAATCTTGCAATTGCCAGATGTGAAAGAAAGAGTTGACCTTTACTTCGATCAAGAAGAGAAGTTTAAAGAACAAATCCAGCGATGTGCAAAGGTTTATCAGAATTTAGTTGTCTTAGATTTGCGGAATGAAGAGGTAATTTATGCCGGCAACAGATTTACAATTTATGCTTTGTTTCCTGATTGCAATATCTCAATTCATGCACTTTGGGGACTAAAACAACAAAATACAGTGTTTGCAGTTGGCAAGTCAATTTTCAACAAAAATTCTCAGACAAATATAGGAGAGTTAATGTTGAAATATGGCGGCGGCGGACATCAGAATGCAGGCACTTGTCAGATTGAAAATGATAAAGCAGAGGAAGTTTTAAAAGAGTTGATCGCACAAATTAATCAAGATGGCTAATCGATACTCCTTGTAACGCCGCCCTCTGGGCGGTTTTTTCACAGCCCAGAAGGTCGCGTTACAAAGTTGGATAAATATAGCAATGGCGAAGGTGGTTAAGATATTCTGAGTTCCACCAAACTCACTTAATTCTATTCCCTTCTTCCCCTTCTTTCCCTTCTTTCACGCTTCCCCTAGCCCCTAGCCCCTAGCCCCTAGCCCCTTCTTCCCCTAGCTATATCACTCATTTTCTGGCAAAGGTTCACCATTCCTAATTTCAGCACTTTTGCCTTTAACGGGTGGCAATTGTTCCACTAAACCCATCTCAAAAGCAGTATCTGGCAAATCCCCAACAATATACCTCCCCGGTTCAAACAAGCGTCCAGGTGTAAAACACGGCTGTTTGAGTTGAACTATTTCACCAGGGGCAAACATTCCCCGCCACATTTTTCGCTCAATTCCCACGATCTTACACTCCTAAAATCATCTGAACGTTGTTTTTTTAGCTTAATTTATTGCTCAGTTAAAGTAATAATTAATCTATTTTAATACCAAATCCAATCCCAAATAACTAATCTCTCTTCCCCTTCTTCCCCTAGCCCCTAGTCCCTAGTCCCTAGCCCCTTCTTCCTTCTTCCTTCGTCCAAACGGCCCCCTTCTATGGCACTCTAAAAAGCAGGAAACACAAATTAGAGATTTTCGCTACAAAAATCTACCCTGCATACCATGCAAACCCTACCAAAACCAACCAAATCGGCATCAACCCAACCCACCTTTGACACCACCATCCACCGCCGCAAAACCCGGCCAGTCAAAGTCGGTAGCGTCACCATCGGCGGCGGCTACCCCATCGTCGTTCAGTCGATGATCAACGAAGATACACTAGACATCGACGGTTCAGTAGCCGGAATCCGCCGCCTCCACGAAATCGGCTGCGAAATCGTCCGCGTCACCGTCCCCAGCATGGCCCACGCCAAAGCCTTAGCCGAAATCAAGCAAAAATTACACGCCACTTACCAAGTAGTACCCCTGGTGGCCGATGTCCACCACAACGGTATGAAAATTGCCTTAGAAGTGGCAAAGCACGTAGACAAAGTGAGAATCAATCCGGGACTATATGTATTTGAAAAACCCAAAGCCGATAGAAGCGAATACACCCCAGACGAATTTGAGGAAATTGGCGCAAAAATCCGCGAAACCTTAGAACCGCTGGTAGTTTCCTTGCGAGATCAAGGCAAAGCTATGCGAATCGGCGTTAATCACGGTTCCCTCGCTGAACGGATGCTGTTTACCTACGGCGACACCCCCGAAGGAATGGTAGAATCTGCCTTAGAATTTATCAAAATTTGCGAATCTCTGGATTTTCGCAATATCGTCATTTCGATGAAAGCCTCGCGAGTGCCTGTAATGTTGGCTGCGTACCGCTTGATGGCCCGGAGGATGGATGAACACGGCATGGATTACCCGTTGCATTTAGGCGTTACAGAGGCGGGTGATGGGGAATATGGTCGCATTAAGTCTACTGCTGGTATTGGTACATTGTTAGCTGATGGCATTGGTGACACCATCCGCGTCTCACTTACGGAGGCCCCGGAGAAGGAGATTCCAGTTTGTTACAGTATTCTGCAAGCCTTGGGATTGCGGAAAACGATGGTAGAGTATGTGGCTTGTCCTTCCTGTGGCCGCACTTTGTTTAATTTAGAGGAAGTTTTACACAAAGTGAGAGAGGCTACTAAGCATCTGACAGGGTTGGATATAGCAGTAATGGGTTGTATTGTCAATGGGCCGGGGGAAATGGCCGATGCTGATTATGGTTATGTGGGGAAACAAGCCGGTTATATTTCTCTGTATCGCGGTCGGGAAGAGATTAAGCGAGTACCTGAAGATCGGGGTGTGGAGGAGTTGATTAATTTGATTAAATCCGACGATCGTTGGGTAGATCCGTAGGCGATGGGAGAGTGTGGTAAGGAGTAGCCAGGGCGATTAGGTTCAGGGGGCGACAATCGCCCCCAAACCATTGCAGGGAGGATGTTGTTGGGTCTGAAGCCGCCGCCCAAAGTGGGAGCTTATTGAGAATAGAATCTCAATAGAAGAACCAGCCCCTAGTTGTGATAAAAAGGTGCATGTCTCGTTAATTCACAAGACCAAACATAATTATATGTGGGTTTTTATTGATTAAAGCACTCAGTATCTTGGTAATTTGGTTCCCGATCATTAAAGAAGTAATATCTCGTCAAATTCAAGCCAGGGTAAACGCATCTAAATTAATTTGACAAAAAAGTGGATTTGTGGATTACTAAATAACTAAAAAACCTTCTTGAAATTCTTAAATTCAACCCAAGTTAAGCAGATTCAATCAGAACTTTAAGAACTTTTTAATTTCTTAAAGCTAGAGAATTTTTATTACTAGATTGGTGTGAGATTTCGAGCGTTAACTGACAGAGTTTAAAACTTGAACTAGATAATTATTGTCCATTGCCGCTCGATACCGTTTCATTTTTAGACTTTGTTTAGAAGTTTTCTCTTGTTTCAGTAAATTTATGGCTAAACGACGTAAAAGTGCAAAATTTTCGGGAGAGTTCTGTTTGCGAATCCGGCTCTCATCTTCGGAAAATGTAACATCAAGTGTCCAATGTAAGCTATTTTTAATGCCCCAATGACTGCGGATCGCCCCAGCAATTTTTTCAGCATTACTGCTTAAACTACTCAAGTAAAAACGAGCTTCAGTGGTGGTTTTATTCCACAATCGTCGTTCACTAACTATCATGACAACTGTTTTTAATCCAGTCCATAATGCTTGATTATGCAGAGGTGGTAACTCAGATATATCAACAGTCCAGACCTGTCTTTTTTCCACTCGATGATGTCCAGCTTCTACTTTTTCATAATAGTTATATTCTCTGTCTAAATAATCTGCTTTTTGGGCTATTTCAAACCATTCTTTTACGGCTTTGTACAGGAGTTTTTGATTCCCTTTTAAAGCTAAAATATAATCTCCTTTTTTTTGACAATCAGAGATGATAGCTAGAATTGCAATTGCGATAATGTCTTTGAGTAAATGTTCTTTACTTCTTTCTATTCTTGGGTCGTTCAAATTGGCAAAATGTTCTAAAAAACTGGCATTTAAAATATTCAGTGAAGGCAATGAATCTGTTTGTTTTTGTTGGGATGTTACAGCTTTACTAAAACCTATTGCCATTGATAGCACCAATAAAATATAACAAACTACATTGAAATTTAGTCGGATTTAACTGTAGCATATTTTGCGTTAAAGTTAAGATGCGTTTACCCTGATATATACTTTTGATATTTAGTTAGATAGATTCCCCTTCTTAAAATATTGCAGGTTGGGAAAATTAAGTTTTTTTATTAACTCAATTTTGTTATAATTATCTTAGTGTTAGGTTCCCCAAAATAGCGATTGCAGTGTATAATTTATCAATTTATATTGCTTTCGATAATTGATCGGTTTAAAATCCTTATTAAAGATTCAAAATTAGAAACTAAATCAAATAGCAACTACGCGATCGCTATGACTAATCTTAACCAGCCATTCCCAATCCTAACATCCTATTGGCCCGCCCCGGATCTTTCCGAAGCCGCTTTTATCGCTCCCAATGCTGCGATCGTGGGCTGGGTAGAAGTTGCTGCGGGGGCGAGTATCTGGTACGGAGCCGTTGTCCGAGGAGATATAGAGCGAATTGCGATCGGAGCTTGCACTAATATTCAAGATGGAGCAATTTTGCACGGCGATCCAGGCCAGCCCACTATCTTAGAAGATTTTGTAACAGTGGGACACCGAGCTGTAATTCACTCAGCTTATATTGAGCGGGGAAGTTTGATTGGGATCGGTGCAGTCGTGCTTGATGGAGTGAGGGTGGGTGCGGGTAGTATCATCGGTGCTGGCTCAGTTGTGACTAAAGATGTGCCGCCTTTGTCCTTAGTTGTGGGAGTGCCTGCCAAACTACGGCGAGATGTCTCTGAGGCAGAAGCTGCTGAATTGATCGAACACGCCAAACGCTACGAGCAGTTAGCTTTGGTTCACTCAGGTAGAGGAACTGATTTGGGATTTGCCTTGGCCCATTAATCCCTAACCCAAGTTTGAGAATAGAGACAAAATGAGATACAAATAGATTATGAGAAATCTTTAAAAAACTTTAGAGGAGGAACTAATGGATTTTGACTTCCGCGTGCTAGTAGTTTTATTGCCAATCTTGTTGGCTGGTGGCTGGGCAGTTTTCAATATTGGCGCGGCTGCGCTCAAACAAGTGCAAAACCTGTTGAATAAGCAAGCCTAGAGTTAATCCTGGGATCTGTGCTGGAAAGCTGATGGTTTTTCAGGCTGAATCTCCCATAATCTAAGTGTGCGATCGCTCCTCGGCTTTCCGGTCAAGGATGCGATCGCACACAATTTTTTTTAAGATTCTTAGGAATTAACCATTATTTACGTAACGCCGCCATCCTGGCGGTTCTTTCCACTTACGTAACGCCGCCATCCTGGCGGTTCTTTCCACTTACGTAACGCCGCCATCCTGGCGGTTCTTTCCACTTACGTAACGCCGCCATCCTGGCGGTTCTTTGACC
>NZ_JARFTR010000300.1 GCF_029167235.1 Kamptonema sp. UHCC 0994
TAGTAAGTAAAGGCAGTTAGGACAGATATCCGTAACGCCGCCTTCTAGGCGTTGCCCTAACCGCCTAGAAGGCGGCGTTACGTTCAACAAATAAAGTTGTCCTAACCGTCTTGGCGGTTGCTATAACACCCTCAGATTGCTTCGCTTCGCTCGCAATGACAATTAATAACTAACAGTTAACAGTTAACAGTTAACAATTAACAACCAACGGTTAACAGTTAACAATCAACTCTTAGTTGCAAAGGCTTTCATTGCTAATTCTTGTGCTTGTCTCATCGTGGCTTGTAATTGAGCGGAAAGGTCGGCAATTTGTTCAGTTTGTCGTGCAATTGTTTCCTGTAGCGATTGCACCTTCAATTCAGAACCCTGCTTAGTAGATTCCCATTCTTTCTCAAACAAATCTGCTTTTACTTTCGCTTCGCGGGTGACTTCTTGAATTGCTTCTTCCTTAGCTTTGATATAGGCTTGCTTCAGTTCTTCTTCAAAGCCAGAGGCTTTAGTTTGATTTTCTTCAAATTCGGCTTGATTGTCAGCCAGATATTTTTCCCGTTCTACCCATTTCTTCTCTTTCTCACGGGTAGATGCTTGCAATTCCCGTTCTAATTTGCGTTTAAACTCTTCGTATTCGTCAGTTTCGACTTTGCGAGTGCGCTCTAATTCGTATTGATAATCTGCTGTTTCCCGCTGCCTTTCTTTAGTAATTAATGCAGTTTGTTCTGCAATACTTGCCTCAAATTCTTGCTGTTCTTTTTGCCAAGCTTTACGTTTTTCAGTCGTGTCTTTTTCCAGGGTTTCACGCTGATTAGCGGCGGTTTGTTCTAGGGATGTTAATTTCTCTTGATGTTCTTGAGTTAAGATATGAAGAGCATCTGCTACGACGCGAATTTGCTGCAATTCTTGCAAGCGTTGGGTTTCAATTTCGAGGGCGCGTTTGAGCTCATCTAATTTCGAGGATTCTGTACCTAATTTCTCCGTTACTCCGTTGATGATGCTGCCAAAATCTAATTGTAGGTCAGCTAAACCTTTGACAATGCTATCAATTGTATAAGTGGCGGCAACTTCTAGGAGTTGTTTGTTTTTAGCCTTTTCTGCTTCCTCTTCCTTAGTAGCGACTTTGGATTCGATTTTTTTCTTTTCAGTCAAAATTTGCTGAAAAGATTGCAAAATCTTGGCTTTACTGTCTTTAACATTTCCTATGGTCATATTGCTTTTCCTGATTGTATGGTTGTACTTTGCGAACAGTGTTTCTATTTCTATGATGCGCCGATCGAACTCTGCCGTCAATAGCTAAATTGGAATGGCTTATCAATCATCCGAGTTTGCGGAGTTGCTTGAGAATTGCTTTGTATTCTCCAACTGGATCGATTTTTTCTTCAGCTTTGTCACCAGCTAAAACTTTAAGAATTCGCTGACAGCGTTCGCACCGATTACCTTGCCAACAATAGCACTCTTCAACTAAGCCTAAAAGAGTGTCTTTTAGTTGTTGATTTTGCGCTAAAAGTGCTTTGTAATTTCGTTGCACAGACTCGACTACTAAAGTCATGTGTTTAAAATCTTCCGTCAGACTTTCGAGATCGTTTGTAGCATCAGTGCGAATCTCTTTTGTTACGTCTAAATTGCGTCTCAAACTGGTTTCGCGCACGTCTGATTTAGTCAAATTTGCAATCTTTTTCATTTTACCCTCTTGATACATCCTGAAATTAGTGTAGAGGCGCAATTAATCGCGCCTCTACAATCCGATTAGAATACGTCAGCAGTTGCTTTTTCTGCTGCTGGTGGTAAGGCGATACCGCCGTTAGAATTCAAGGCAATAGTCTCGTCTCGGCTATTAGTATGAGCGGCCATTAAGCAGGCAATTTCATGGGGTGGCAGGTTGTCCAAGCACACCATAGATTTTGTGCTTTCTAGATCGATCATACGTGACAAGTTGTTTTGATCGGATAAAACTGCTGCTGCTTGGTCGATAACTGACCAGTCAGAACGTTCAACCCAAGACCATTTTAAGCTGTAGTAATTGATCGGTTTTACTACACCATTATCATCGGGTTTCTGGCCGGAATGTTTGACAAATTCTGGTACAAAAAGACCAGTTGCCGGCTCTACACCTCGCGCTTGAACTGAGGCAACTAAGCAGTTAAAATCGTTTAAACTTCGGCCTTTAATGTACGTGACCATCACAACTCCGTGCGGCAATTCCCCGGATTCAGCAACAAACCATAATTGCCCCCATAAAGTATTCTGAGTTTGGCCGAGGGAACCGAAAAATTTGCTAAATTTGAGAATGGTCATTGAAGACTTCGAGCCGCAGTCTTTGTCGCCAATTGTCCACTGTCCTGACTGGCAGTTATTACGGACTGCGATTGGCATTTCTGGCACTAAAATTGCGTCGTTGGGTTTAGCGCCAAAAACAGAAATTGTCGGTCTTTCTTGTGTCTTAGTCATTTTTTTTTCTTCCTTTATTCTCTGTTGATTTACAACTCTAATAGCCCTTAGCAATTAGCCATTAGCGAATTAAGTGGCTTGTCGTTTTAGGCTCTGGATATCTGTATTCAAGCATCGCTTCCTGCTGCGCTTTAATAATCCTTAAAGCACCAACTAAATGCTCTAAGATTTCTACGTGCGCTGGCGTAAAGTGGATACTAAAACCTTCGCCATCCCGCGCGTAGCCGGGACAAACCAGGGAGGCCGAATTTTGTTCTTCGTGGGTGGCGATATAGAGCCAGTCGTCGTCTTCGAGCTTGTAGTGCGTGTCTGTCCAAGTTCTCAACATGGCAGTTCCTCCTTGTTTGTGTACCAGCGGTTACGCTGGGCGATCGCATTCACTCCTGGGCAAGACACGCTATCTATAGCGTGTTAACTGGTTGTTTTTAGTGCGTAACGCTATCAGTACCGCATTTTCGTTGACTTTCTCATCAACTAAACCCATCTTAGCGCGAGTTGATTTTATCGTCAAGCTTTTTGTTGAACTTTTATTCAAAAAAGCCTACAATAGCGATCGGGAGGGAAAAAAAACGTGGAACAAACTTTTGGAAGGCTGATTCGCCAAGCTCGTAAGGACAAATCCTACTCACAACGTGAGCTAGCTGGTTTACTTAGTGTGGACTTTACTTACTTATCTAAACTGGAGAACGATCGCGCTGATTATCCGCCCAAAGAGGAGGTAATTAGAGCGTTAGCGCGGAATTTGGATCTGGATCAAGAGGAGTTGATTTTTCTGGCGGGAAGATTGCCTCAGCAGTACGAAGCATTGCTGAGACAGAATCCGAAGGAAATGCAAGCACTTTTTCGCCGGATGCAAGACGATCCCAGTTGGATTAAAAAGTCTGTGCATTAAGTGAGAGAGGGCAACAAAGTGAGTATCTTTAAGCCGTATCGCTTTTATCCCAAAGAAACTATTGAGCGTCAAGCAAACGACATTTTGATGCGGATGCAGCAAACGTCAAATTTCGCGCCGAGATGGCCGTTTGAAGCGTCAATGGTGGCTGATTTTCTGGATTTGGGAGTAGTTTGGGACTGCATCCCGCCGGATTCAGAAGGTGCGATCGCGGCGAGGATTCTCCCCTGGCTGCGGCAAATTGAGATCAATGAAAACATTCTTGATTTGCCTGCTGGGTTTATTGAATCAACGATCGCGCACGAGATCGGCCATTGGGTGTTGCACATCAATCACGATGAGGCAGATGGTAGTGTTAAACAGTTGGAATTAGATTTAGGTGATTTGGGAAAAATTGCCTCTGATTCTGAAGAACCGTTTGTCTGTCGGGGTTCGAGTGCTGATACAAAGATAGCATCAATTGAATGGCAAGCACAATATTTTGCAGGTTGTTTGTTGATGCCTCGGCATATTTTAGAGGAGAAAAGGGAGGGAAAAGATTTAACGAAGTGGTCGCATTTATATAAAATTCGAGATGAGTTGGGGGTGAGTATTTCTAACTTGACTAATCGCTTGCAGGAGTTTGGCTGGATTTATATTCCCAAGGGCACTCGCGAGATTTATCCGGGCCAACCTATTGCGGATGGACAGCAGCGGTTATTTGGGTAAGATGCGATGAGGGTTGAGATTTTGTAATTAATCTCAACTCTCATTTTTTGAGAGTGTGAGGTATGGTTCAAACAAATTCAGATAATGGTGAAGAGGAGCGAAACTGGAGACAGGATAAGCTACTAACTTGGGATGATATTGATAGACTACAGAGAGGAGGAGAAAATATCCATAAAATAAAAGGTAAGCGCAATACTGCAAACAAAGACCTTTACAAAGACACTGAGGGTAATATCTATATTAAACCCAAAGGTGGTATTGGGGCCGGTGAATCAACAGGTTTGAACATTAATGATTTCTAGTAAGTTTCAAAAGGAGCATTCAGATGGAATCAGAAATTTACGCCTATTTCCAGTTGATAGGAATGGAGTTTGATCCAGACGATGTCACCGCCAAAGTAGGCATAAAACCTACTGAAATTTGGAGAATTGGTGACTTAATTACTTCACGGGGTACTAGACGACACAAGCAGAATGGTTGGAGCGTGTATTCGCAAGTAGAAAAGTCGATTTATTTAGAAGACTATATAAAATCTGTTTTGGAACAGCTTCAACCAGGATGGCTGCCTTTAGTAGAGTTGTGCAAGGTTTATACTGCGGAGATTTCTTGTGTGATTTATTATCGGAGTGGGAGCGTGCCCGCAATTCATTTTGATAAGTATCTTGTGGAGATGGCGCATCAATTGAATGCGGAAATTGATGTAGATTTCTATGTTTTGCCAGAGGAAGTGTCTGCGGCATGAACGCACCGATATATAAACTTAAATAGGATTAATTATCTCGCAGTCCAGTTGCTTGTAAAAGTTCCTTTGCCCAAAGCAGATTTTGTTCTGACAGGGACGGTATCGGATCTCGCTCGTAATCGATTCGATAATCATAGCCCGCGCGATCGTAAACACCTGCGAATAATTCTGGTAAGTTAACAATAGGTTCTACATCTTCCTCGCGCAAGGGAAGTAGAAATACAGGTAGAGAATTGCCCAGATTAAAAGCATAAAGTTCGGCAAGGGGACGGCGATCGCTGCGACTGACTAAAACCCGATAATCGCTTTGAATGGAATTGTTAAGTATGGGCATAGGTTCCCCTGTTCGCAGCAAATCGATTTCCACTAAATGAGTTAAGCTACCTAAAATACTCTGACGTTTTTTGAGATAAGTAATTCTGCCATCTCCGCTGCGTTTGTTGACTGGAGAAAGAATTTCAATTGCGGTGACAACTTGTTTAGTTGCCATTTCTCGTACTTCTAGGTAAGTTTGTTTAATTTTTTCAGCGGCTGGCACTTTGACGGTAGTGGGAACTGTTAGGGTTGCAGTAGCAACTGAACCAGTAGTAACATCGGGGGTATTGGGTTGACGTTTGATGGTTACATCGGGGATACCTACTAAAAGCGAGTCATCATTATTATCATTGGTGTCGTTAATTTGATAGATGCGTTTTTCAATGGCGATCTCATATTTGGGGCGAATTTGAGGGACTAAGGATTCTGCAATCAGGGAAATTAACCAATGGTAAGTTTCCTGCCAGAAATCGGGGTGTTCTAAGTAGGGGTCCATTCCGGGAAAGGGTGAGGGCATAGGACTGCATTCCGATTTATTGATTTTTAAATCATTTTAGCACTAAAATTTTCTTAAGCTACCTTTGGGCAAATTTCTACTTTGACAGTCATACCTACTTGGTTGAGCATTGCAATTAGAATATCAACTGAGAATTGCCCAATTTTACCTTGAGTTAAAGCTTTGATTTGGTCACTTGATTGCTTAAGATTTTGAGCCGTTTGCTCGATTGTCCAACCGTGATGCTTAATCTGATTTTGCAGGGCCAGTATTAGTTGCGATCGGATTAGTAAATTATCAGCTTCTTCCGCTGAAAATCCCAGGTCAATAAAGATATTATCAGCGGCTTGGGTAATAGTATTTTCGCTCATTGTTCAGGCTCTTTTAAATTCAAACGATTTTATAAAAGCTGTTAATATGCTATTGCAGCCTGCTTGGCTGATTCATCATTTCCTTGAAAATACCAGTAAAGATTAGCAACAGTTAAATCATTGACTTCTTGCCAACTTGACGGGGCTAAAGCTTTATAACCAGAGGTTTTTGCTTTCTGACTAATATAAGCTTCGTGTTGTTGACGTAAGCTAGGTTTGATCAAAAATCGCAATTGATCGCGTAGCGATTTGAAGTGTGATTTCTGCTGCAATTTTTCGTAGAGTGCCATTTCTTCTGGTTCTGCAACTATAGCAACTTCTTGATTAGTATTTGAAACTGGTGTGATTTCCCTCTCCAAACTAGCTAACTGTTCGCGCTCATCAGCCGATAAACTTAGCATCCAATCCACCTGATTTTGCCAACAATTTAAAACCGCTAGATCGTGATTGTAAATCCGCGTGATTTCGGGGAAGATAAAATCAAGTTCATCTTTTGTGCAGCGCTCAATAACGGTGAGAATGTCTTGGCGTATTCTTTCTTGCAGGTGGGAAAGGGAATTACTTACAGAACCAGGCTCATTTAGCAATTGATAAGTTAATGAAATTGTCTGCTCAATTGCCCAAGCACATTCGGCTCTACGAAGATAGCCAGCAGCACAAGTAGCTTCTAACAAATGCGGATCGTTATAGTCTGCTAAAGCATTCGCTAAAATGTGTTGTGCGCTTGTTAAAGTAGCATTTCTGGTATTTCGATCTTCCATTAACAAAGCATTTTGAATTAGTCTTTGTGCTTCCTCAAATCGCTGATAAGCTCGACTTAAGATTAAACGATGTTGCTCAAATTTAATACTTTCACCTAACTGTTTAATCTCAGCAATAATTTCTGCTTTCTGGTCTTTTAGCAGTTCCTCTACACTGATGAATCCATGTTTAACTGTTAGCTTCAATTCCTTAATATCTTCCCTCCTTTTTAAGGTCTGATGAAGGTTAACCGCTGACAGTGCTGCTATCGCCACTACACCTACACCAATGATGGCAGTAGACGCTGACAGAATTCCCACACTAGCCGAGAGGGATTTTAATCCAATCTGAATAACATCTAGTTTTTTGTAAGTTGCTTGAAAACCCCGATGGGTTTGAACCATTTGCGCTGCGCTTAATGCAAAATCTGGAATAGCTAACAACGGATTAACAAGATTACCAATAGAGACAGTTTTTTGAATCATATCTAGTCTTTGAGACATAAATCCTAAAGATTCTGAGACCAGATATAGTCTTGCGTAAGTTCCTTGAAAACCCAGATGGGTTTGACCCATTTGTGCAGCACCTAATAAAAGCTGTGGAATACCTAAGAAGGGATCAGGCATCATACCAATTGCCTTACCTACAAAGCGACCTGTTGCCCTGTCTCTAGCTATCCCGTATAATACTCCTCCAGCACTTTTCACAACTTCATAAGCACCGGAGGCGATACCAGCCTGTATGTTAGGAGGAAACATAAAAAACATGACTTTTACCTAAATAGCGATTAGTGTTATATATTATATTATAATTATTAACCCTGTAGCTCAACATTGGAATTACTTAGATGAACGAATACATGAAAGCATTTCAGAACATCGCGCAATCAGCCGCAGTCGTAGCGATGGATAATGATAAATCATTAGAAATTAAGGAATCTGCTACAAATTTGAGTAAGTCAATTCAGCCTTGCTTTGACGAATTGAGAGAATCGGCTACCAGACTTAAGGGATTTGTCCAGAAATGCCGCAACGATCTATATCACGCTGAAGACGTTTGGACTTGTAAACTTGGGATTGCCCAAGCTTCAAAACAGCAAATATGGCAACAGATTGGCGAGCTAAGTGGCTGTCATTTTAGAATGCGTGAATTAGGTAGTCAATGTAAAAACTCAGCGCTCGAAAAAGCTCAAGATTATTGGGATAAAAACTTTGAAATCCGAGTAAGACAGAAATGGTTTATTGATGCAACGCAGAAACAAAAAAAAGGTATTGGCTGGAAAGAAAAAGATGATTTTATTAAAGATATTCCCGTCATTTTGAATTTTATTTATACAGAAGTCAATAAAATTATTAAGCACAGCTTGATTCTGGTTTATCAAGACATTAGCACGATTAACCTAGAATTTATTACGCAGTGTATCAGTATTTTAGATGGACAGACAAAAGCTGCGTGGAATCATCAGATGATTCTAATTGGTAGTGAAATAAAAAATAAATTTGAGAGTCCGACAGTTTACCTACCTCAGAATACCAAAGCATTGAGGTCTGCACTTAGTCCTGCTCTGGATAATTTAATCAAACAGCGTTTAGGTGATCTTTCTTGGGAAGAGGTTGAAAAGTTTAAAAAAGAGGTTTCAACCGAGATTGATAATTTCATTAATTCCATCTTTGAGGACATATTAAAACTAGCAAATAAAGCTTTAGTTCAAGCAATAGAATTTTATAATGAATTTCTCAAAAAGCAAGAGAGATATCAGCAAGAAACACCTGCACAACGTCAAGCTGAAAGAGACTGGATTGATTCGCAATGGGCAGAAATTAAGAAAGTAGAAAAAGCTATTAAAGTCATGAATCCTTTGGCTTAAGTCCTTAAACTACTGTCATTTTACTAAAGCAATCATATCCCCTCCTGCACACGCTATAATAAACTCAACCCAAAAAACTCAAGGAGCAAATACAATGACACCACAACTACTCGAACTAGAAGGAACATGGGAAGAAATTCTTACCCATGCTTCAGAATTAGCCGGTCATAGAGTTCGCGTAACCGTTATTCCTGACAGTGAACCACTAAAGTCAGCAGAAGAATGTTTCCGTCAAGGATGGCACGAAGCAATGACAGGACAGACAATACCGCTTTCTGAACTATGGGATGGAATTGATGCAGAATGATCCACCTTTAATAGAGATTAAACCGACGCGGGAGTTCCAAGGTAACTTACGCGCTTTATCCAAAAAGTACCGTCATATCCGCTCTGATGTTCAGGCGATTATTGAACTGCTGCAAGCTGGAGAATTGCTTGGCGACAAGATACCTGGGACTGGTTACGAAGTTTTTAAAGTGCGTGTCAAAAACAGTGATATCAAGAAAGGAAAAAGCGCTGGATATCGACTCATTTATTATGTTAAAACGCTGACAAGCATCATCTTGATTGCCATTTATTCAAAATCAGAACAATCAGACATAGCCGCCGAGCAAATTCAACAAATTGTAACAGATTTTAATAACTTGCTCCTCACAAAAGATGAAAGACAAGATACAGAAATTAATGACTTAGACTAACCTGAAGATGAAATAATAGATTAGTTAAGACTGATCGCACTTGTTCACACGCTAAAATAAACTTAGTCACAATTCTATCAAAAAAATGACACCACAACTACTCGAACTAGAAGGAACATGGGAAGAAATTCTTACCCATGCTTCAGAATTAGCAGGTCATCGGGTTCGCGTGACCGTTATTCCTGACAGCGAACCAATCCCCTCTCCAGAAGAAAGCTTTCGCCAAGCATGGCGAGAAATAAAAACAGGAAAGGTACGACCAGTATCTGAACTGTGGGAGGGAATTGATGCAGAGTAAAGCTACTTCAATTCAGGTGTATTTTGCGGATCAATTTCAAAGCAATTTACGCGCATTGTCCAAAAAGTACCGCCACATACGCTCAGATGTTCAGCCGATAATTGAACAACTTCAAGTGGGAGAACTGCCCGGTAATCAAATATCAGGAATAGATGATATTGTGTTTAAGGTGCGAGTCAAAAACAGCGATATAAAAAAGGGCAAAAGTGCTGGCTATAGACTGATATATCACGTTCAAATACCTACAATTATCTTCTTGATGACTATTTATGCAAAATCAGAACAAGTAGACATTTCAGCCTCGGAAATTTGCCGAATTATCAGTGAGTTACCAGATGTTAGTAACCCCGAAAAAACACAAGATGATGAATGATATCAAATATCACATTCTCTCCAACACTCCAATCCCCAACAAACCCAACCCCAACTTCAAAGTCCTGGCCGTCAAATCGCACAAAACTAACCGCGAAGTCCTCAAAGGTTCCTCAGATTTCAACACCGGACACTGTTCAAAAAACTGATGAAACTTCTGACTTAACTCAAACAAATACTGACAAATCCGATTAGGTAACAAATCCCCCTCAACAGCATTCACAACGTCACTAAACTGCAATAAATGCTTAGCCAAAACTAACTCTGCATCGTCCTTTAAAACCACTTTCGCATCCACACCTAAATTATCAAAATCAATTTTTCCCTTTCGTCCAATCCCCTTAACCCGCACATAAGCATTTAGCAAATAAGGAGCCGTATTACCTTTAAGATCCAACATCTTATCGTAACTAAAAGTATAATTGCTCGTGCGATTTTGGCTCAAATCTGCATACTTCACCGCACTTAAACCAATCACCTTGGCAACATTAGCAATAAACTCCTCAGTTTCCTCTCTCTCTTCTTCCTTTAACCGCTTTTCCAAATCAGCACGCGATCGCACTATAGCCTCATCCAACAAATCCCGCAACCGCACTGTCTCCCCGGAACGAGTTTTCGACTTCTTCCCATCTTCTCCCAACACCAACCCAAAAGGAACGTGAACAATCTCCACATCATCAGGAATCCAACCAGCCTTTCTCGCTACCTGAAAAAATTGGGCAAAATGGTTAGCTTGTCCAGAATCCGTAACATAAATTAACCGATTTGCACCATCTTTCTCAATCCGATAGCGCAGTGCGGCTAAATCAGTTGTGGCATAGTTAAAACCGCCATCTGACTTCTGGACAATTAACGGTAAAGGTTCACCTTCTTTATTAGTAAAACCTTCCACAAACACGCACTTTGCACCGTTATCTTCCACCAATAAACCCAATTTTGTCAAATCTTCGACAACAGCAGGTAACAGCGGATTGTAAAAAGATTCGCCGCGTTCAGTTAATTTAATATCCAGTAAATCGTAGATAACTTGAAACTCGCGACGGGATTGTTCGCATAGCAAATTCCAAGCGCGGCGGGTATCTTCCGCACCTGCTTGTAAGCGCACAACCTCTTGTCTGGCTGTTTCTTTAAAGGTTTCATCTTCATCAAACCGCTTTTTAGCTTTGCGATAAAAATCAACTAAATCCCCTAAATCCAAAGCATCAGCAGTTGTCAACGCCTCCGGGTAAACTTCCCGTAAATAGGCGATTAACATTCCGAATTGCGTACCCCAATCGCCAACATGATTTAAGCGTAAAACATCGTGACCTTGAAATTCTAAAATCCGCGCTAGACAATCTCCAATAATTGTCGATCGCAAATGTCCGACGTGCATTTCCTTAGCAATATTCGGACTAGAAAAATCGATCGCCACTCGCTGCGGCGTTTTTGTCGGCGCAATTCCCAAACGCGGATTGTTAGCGATCGCATTCACTTCCCCCTCCAAGTACCCAGGTTTCAGCGTTAAATTGATAAAACCAGGGCCCGCGATCGTTGGAGTTTCGCACAAATCCGCCACATCTAGATTTTCAATAATTGCCGATGCGATCGCGCGCGGCGGTTTCCCCAACTTCTTCGTCAGCGACATCGCCGCATTACACTGATAGTCACCGAAATTAGGATTACTCGCTAATACCAGCATCGGATCTGTACCCGCCACATCTTCACCAAATGCTGCGATCAGTGCTTTGTCAAATTTTGCTTTAAGCCGTTCAATAGTAGAAGCCATAATTTTAAGGAAGAAGGAAGAAGGAAGAAGGAAGAAGCAAAAAGCAAAAAAGAAGAAAAAAGAGGGGGAGGATGGGGGAGATGTGGAGGATGGGTAATTAGCAATTAGCAATTAGCAATTAGCGATTATCAATTACCAATTACCAATTACCAATTACCAATTACCAATTACTAAGATAATTAAGCGCCAGCAGGAGCAGGAGCCCCAACCACTTCACCCTTAAGCATCCGAGAAGCAGCATCAAGCAAATGTTCCTCCAAATAAGGCTTAGTAAAATAGCCCCGTGCGCCCAAACTGTAAGCCATTTGGCGGTGTCGATCGGCCCCACGACTCGTCAACATTGCGATCGGTAACTCGCACAAAATCGAATCCTTTTGCATCCGCGATAACAACTCCAAACCATCCATCCGAGGCATTTCAATATCGCAAAATACGATATCACAAGGCAAACCAGACTTCAATTTTTCCCAAGCTTCCTTACCATCGCGAGCCTCTTCAACTCGGTATCCAGACTTCTCAAAAGTAATCGAAAGCAGCGATCGCACCGTAATCGAATCATCCACAATCAGCACAGTCGGCTCATTCTTATCAGGAGGAGCCTCAGCAGGAGGTTGAGCATTATTTTCATCCCAAAACGCTCCACCAGCCTCTTTACTCAGCCTTCCCGTAGCTAAATCGATTAATTCCAGCACATCTGCGATCGCCACAATGCGACCATCCCCCAACACCGTCGCCCCCGCAATCCCCACCGGCTTCGGTACAGGCCCCTCCAACTGCTTAATTACAATCTCCTGTTCAGTGGAAACCTGGTCAACCTGAACCGCCAAGAAAATCCCAGCCGTTCGCAGCACAATCACCGAAATCATGTCATCGTCAGCATTAAACCCGTAAACACTACCCCGACCCAAATAGCGGTTGTAGCCCAACAACTCCCGCAAATGGCGGAAAGGTAACATCGAACCCCGCCACTCAATACTATGCTGACCATCTGCCCCTACCTGCACCTGTTCGCGAGGGACATCGATCATATCTTCCACCCCATCCATCGGGAAAGCAATCCGAGCGCGATCGCTAATACAACAAAGCGCCTTAGAAATACTCAAAGTCAGCGGTAAGCGAATCGTAAACACAGTCCCCTTACCAACAGTCGAATCAATACTAATACTCCCTCGAATTTCGCTCAAGCTAGTCCGCACCACATCCATACCCACACCGCGCCCTGCAAATTCCGTCGCCTGTTCCTGGGTACTAAATCCCGGCATAAACAGCAAATCGTAAACATCAGCGCGAGACATTTTTTGCGCCCCCGCCGCAGTAATCAACCCTTGCTTGAGCGCCTTCGCCTTCACCTTTTGCGGATCGATCCCAGCCCCATCGTCAGAAATCGAAATCACCGTCTGGTTCCCTTGATGGAACACCCGAATCGTAATCTTACCTACTGCGGGCTTACCACCGGCCTGTCGCACATCGGGAGTTTCAATCCCGTGAGTAATGGCATTATTCACCAGGTGAGTCATGGGGTCATATAACTGCTCCAGAATCATCTTGTCGATTAAAGTATCCTTACCCTCCACCACTAACTGCGCCTGCTTACCGCACTTAATCGAAATATCTCGCACCGCACGGGGTAGCCTGTCTGCGGTTTGAGCAAAAGGCATCATCCGCGCGCGAGTTAAGCCTTCTTGCAACTGAGTTGTAACTTGCCGTAATTGGCGAGTCACTTGGTCAGCCTCATCCACCAAAAATTCAATGTCAGCCGCCGACTCCCGGACGCGGACGATGAGCTCAATAATCTCTTGAGACTGGCTATGGAAAGGAGTAAAGCGGTCTAATTCTATATCTGAGAAACCAAAGCGGTTGCTGCTGCTACCACTGTGCTGGTCATTACCCTGAGCCTCTGGCTGCCAAGTATTGCGATGAGCTTGGCGCGTCGCTAACAGAGAAATTTCTAGGAGCGATCGCTCATAGAGGTCTTGCATCCGCGCCCCCACATCAGATAGCAGCGATACTTGATGCAGCAAATTATCCAAGAACTGCCGCATCCGCTCTTGATCCTGCTCCAAACTGTTGCGGTTAACCACCAGTTCCCCCATCAGGTTACTGAGGTTATCCAACTGCTTGACTGGAACCCGCATCGTCTGCTCGAAGGAACGGCGGTTAGGTCGAGCGTTGCGGCTAGCCTGTCCCATCATAGTTTCCCGACCAGAACCCGCCTGACCTTTAATTTGATCGAGCAATATACCCAAGTCGCCAAATTCGTCATCAGTGGAATCTTCCAATTCCACAGAGGCAGATATTTTGCCGGAAATTGATGCAACTGTTGCCTCTGGAGCCCCATCTTCTGAATCTATCAGCAAGTCTTCCAAGTCGGAGAAAACATCTGATTGCAAGGCATCATCTACTTGGTCAGAATCATCGATCTCACCTACCTCACTCAACATCGCTTCTAAATCAGCAAAATCCTCCCCTAGACTATCGGAGTCTGATAATTCGTTATCGGAGTCGTTTGCACTTAGCTGGCTTGTCAAATTTGGCCTCATCTTTGTTGCCTCACTTGCTAATTCTGAGTTCATCGAGACTTCGGCATCTTTCGAGTCTAGCAAGTCATCCCAACTTCCTTCCTCGGCAGGATTTTCTGTTACTGCGATCGAGGTATCCGCCGACTCGGAAACTTCCAATTCCCCCAACAAATCCATTTCAGTTTCCAACCAGTTATCCGGTGCAACTGGTATTTCATCGACATCGCCGATCTCGGATAATTCTCCTAGATCGTTTTCCATTTCCAGATCGAAATCGCCTTCAGATTCCAACAACTCATCTAGCAATTCCAGTTCATTACTATCTTCAGTGTCGTTGTTAGAGGTTGTAGATAGAGCGCTGGCAATTTCTTCGTCTTCCCCAAATCCTTCCCAGTCTGAGAGTTCGGCATTTTCCCCAGACATATCTAAACTAGGCAATTCTAAATCGTTTGCACTCTCTAAATCGAGCCAATTTTCTACATTTCCGGCTGCTTCTAAGTCATCATTGCCAAGGTCTGGCTCTGAGCCAAAAAGTTCATCAAAATCGCTATCTTGGGACTCAACTGCTGCACGGGATGAGGCGATTTCTTCGGCTTCGCTTTCCTCAGCAAAGTTTGCTCCATCCCCAAACAAAGCATCTAAATCTGAATTTTCTAACCCCAGTTCTGGCAAAGCGGTTTCTGCCTCTTCTTGGTCGAGAGAATCTGTAAACCAATTTCCATCAAGTTCGCCCTCTTCATCGAGGTTCGGTATCATGTCTAGCGAGGAAATTTCTGTTTGTTGCTCGTTGCTAAAGTCAGCTTCAAGCTCTTGATTGTTATCAGTTTCACTGACTGGAGCGATCGCTAATAGCTCTGTCAAGTCATCGTCATCCACATCTAAATCTAATAGGGATTCGGAATTTTCGGGATTCTGGGTTTCTCCCCCGCTCAAGAGCTCCCCTTCCCCTTCCTCTTCTCCTAACATGAAATCTCCCCCAAACAAGCTGGTAAGATCGTCTGTTGGTGGAAAGGGTCTAACTACTTCTTTTTGTTGCTCTTCTTCGTCAAATAACAGGTCTGTAAAATCACCAGAATTATCATCGTCTAATGGCGGCAAACCGATAGCCTCTCCAGAGGTCATTTCTGGAGGAATATCATCCTCTTCTTCCCAAGTACCGTCGAGGTCTGGCGTGTCGCCCTCAAACAAATCCGCTAAGGTGTTAAGTTCTGCTATCCCTACTTCTGGCCCGCTTCTGCTGGAGCCTTTAAAGGAAAGTGCCTCCTGATCTGGCGTTCCAAACGGTGTCCCGTCGTCAAACTGAAGCATGGTTTCATGGTAGCTGTCGCTGCCATCTCCCCATTCAAAGCCTGAATTAGTGCTACTTTCTACCTTGTTAAATATTTCATCGAGATCCATTTCGGAATCTGTACTATTGTTAGAATTTTCTGCTAATTCTTCTAATCCGTCATCTTCTTCTTCGTTGAATTCTACGCCTGTTAAATCCCAAAGGGTTTCTTCTGCTGTTTCTCCTTGTCCGTAATCATCGGCGAAGGCCAGCAAATCTTCTAACTCACTGTCGTTTTCTTCTGCGATCGCAGGTTCTGGTGGTAATAGAGCGAGCAGATTTTGACCGGGCGCGATCTCGGCTTCTCGACCGGCGACGATCAGTTCTTGGGCTTGTTTGATGTCTCTAATGACTACTTGTGCCAGGGTGCGATAGGTGTTTTCTGGATTGGCGATCGCTCTTTCTACTGTTCCAATTAATTCCGCCCAGTTACGGAGTTCAAATTGTTCGCCTGCTGCCTTGAAATTGCTGCAAATTTTATCTAGTTGCTGCCGACTTTCTGAACCTTCTGGACGCTTAAATGCTTGCAACATTTGCCGCAGTTGGTCGGTCACATCTGAGCGAAAAATTAGTTGTAGTGCGCTTTCTTCTTTTGCCTGTACAGGAGCTTTTGATTTTTGTAATGGGGCTACAACTGATAAGTTTCGAGATCCTACCCCTCCAATTGCCCCGACCATTACTGTCTCTGGTTCGTACAATTCGCTGGCTTCCCAAACACCGCCACTTTGTTTGACTATTTGGGCGAGGTGGTTGTTGAGTTCTTGAAATACTGGTTCTACTTCTTTAAGCATTTGGTCGGCAGTTTCTTCTGTCAGGCCAAAGGGCCCCGATAACTGCTCGATCAGTGTGCTCATGGTATCGAAAACCCGCAGGAAATATGATTCTAGCTTCTGATCTACCTTTACGCCTTCGCATTCTTTGAGAACTTTAAAACTATCTTCTAAGCGATGAGCGGTTTGTTGAATGCTGCTGAGTCCCAACATTGCCGCTCCACCTTTGACTGAGTGAGCGGCTCTAAATACTTCGTTAACAAGTTCTTGGTCTTCAATAGTGGATTGCAGATTTAGCAAGCCTTGTTCAATTGTATTGAGGTGGTCTTTTGCCTCCTCAATAAAGTAACCCATAATCCTTTGTTGTTGCTCCGGCAGCATAATTCGCTCCAAATTTTGTTAATTGTTAACTGTTAACTGTTAACTGTTAACTATTAGTTGTTAACTATTAGTTGTTAACTGTTAACATTAATTCCCTTCCTCTGCTCCCCTGCTCCCCATCTCCCCCTCTCCCCTGCTTTATTGCCTTTCCGCAGTTTCTACGCGGAAACGTTCTACGGATGTCAGCAAGTCTCTTGCAACTCCCACCAAGTTTTGCAAAGAACCGTACACCCGCTGCGATTCTTGGGAAGTTTCTTGGGCCGTTAATTCTACTGCCTGCATAACGTGAGAAACAGCGCTTGCTGTCTGGTTTTGTTCGATGGTATCTGCGGTAATCGATCGCACCAGTACGTCGATGCGGTTCGTTACTTGAATGATATCTTCTAGCGATCGCTTCGCCTGTTCTGCTAACCGCGTCCCTTCGATTACCTGCTGAGTCCCCTCTTCCATTGCCGTCATTACTGCCCCTGTCTCACTCTGAATTTGCATCACGATCTGCTCGATTTCTTTAAGAGACTTTGCGGATCTGTCTGCTAGCTGTCGCACCTCATCCGCCACGATCGCAAACCCTCGTCCTGCTTCCCCTGCTCTCGCTGCTTCAATGCTAGCATTCAAGGCTAGCAAGTTCGTCCGGGAGGCGATCGTCGCAATCAGAGCGACAATCTTGGAAATTTCTTGGGAAGCTTCGGCCAATCTCTTGACTTTTCTGGTTGTTTCTGCTACCGTTTCCCGAATTTCCAAAATCCCCGCTACCGTCCGTTCCACTGCTTCGCCGCCTTTGATGGCGCTAGCTGCTGCGCCCCGCGCCACTTCTTCTGCTTCGCGAGCGCTTTCTGCCACCCGCTGAATCGCATCTGTCAGCACTTGCACGGAATTTAAGGTAGCCGCTAGTTCTTCGGCTTGTCGCAGCGCGTCTGAGGACAAACCCTGGGCAAAGGTAGCACTCTCAGAAGCCCCTGTACTCACGTCTCGTGCCGCCTGTTTCACTTGGTGAACGATTTCCCGCAGGTTTTGAATCGTCAAGTTGAAGGAGTCAGCAACAGCTCCTAATACGTCGGCTGTGACTTCGGCTTGTACTGTCAAATCCCCACGAGCGGCCCCTTCTACGTCGTCCAGCAGCCGAATCACTTGGCGTTGCAAATCTTCTTTGGCTTGTTCCTGTTCATCTGCCTTCCTTCTAGCATCGCTAGTCGTAGTCAGAATCACCTTTGCCATGTGGTTGAACTTAGCCGACATTTTGCCAAATTCATCCTCTGAGTAAACTGTAGCGCGAGCTTCTAAATTCCCTTGGGATACCGAATCAAACTGAACTTGCAAGTCATCTGTCGAGTGGTTTACTTGTTTGGCAACTAAGTGACCTAAGCCCCAAGCCGTCAAAAAGCTGGTGAAACCTGCCGCTGCGGTCATTGCCCAGCCTGTTTGCCGCAAGTAAGCGATCGCCTCTGGCTTATCTTGCTTCAGCGCTTGGTAAGAAGCAAAATTCGTCACCAGTGCTACAGCTACCAAGGAAATTAACCCCGTGCCGATCGCCGTGTACAACTGTTTAGTAATCAGCGGCGCATTCTCCAAGAAAGCCAAACCGCCCTGTTCTACCGTTACCGTTGCATCAATGGGTTCTTCCGTGGGAGTAAAACTTGGTACAGACTCCGGGGTTCCTGAAATGCTAAAAATCTCATCATCTCGAATTGCGGAGCCATCGCTGTTATCCCCAAAGTCCAGGTTGCTAGTCGTCGCCCCCATCACCCCGCCTGTCATCCCTCCAAATCCGCTACTACCACCGGTAGTCAGAATAGAGCTATTAGCATCATCAGAGATGTCAAAGTCGGGGAGGTTGCCCACATCTCCAAATTCATCGAAGTCATCTATCCAGTCACCTCGATCGTTTTGGGGACTCGGTGCTAGGGGAAAGTCACTGTCAGGGCCCGCCATCCCGAAAGAGTGGGAAGGTGTTTCTTCGTAGCTAGAGAATGAGTCTGCGAAGGCATCATCATCGAAGCCATCAAGGTCAAAACTATCTGGGATATTGAACCCGTTTTGCAAATCGTCACTCTTAGCGGCTTTGCTTCCCTGAGTATTGGACTTGAAACCAGAATTCAAATCTTTGCTGGGACTACCGATGTCACTTAAAGCTTCTGGGGCGCTGTGCGATCCCATCAGCAGGGTTTCGTCTTCGGCAACGGAATAGTTGGATTTACCACCTAAATCGCTCCCTTCTTTTGCTTTTGTGGTTGATGTTTTAGACTTTGCCTTTCCTGGTTCGACTGTTGACTGTGGTTGGAGTGGCATCTTTTGCTTGCCGTTAGTCTCGGCTGCTGGGTAATTCTCCTCGAAGTTAAGGTCATCTGGCAATTCCAAAGGTGCAAACATATCGTCAAAATCTTCTGGGAAGTCCCCTAGGTCTTCTAATCCAGAATCTCCCAACCCAGACTCAGCAAAGGATTGAGAACCTATAGTCTGACCATTCTGTTGTGCTGAAGTCTCTGCAAATACATCTGTTTGTGTCTTTTCCAAGGCCGAAGGTGATGGCTGTTCTTTCTGAGGAGGGAATGTTAGCTGGGTATCGGCCAAAGCCATGCCATCATCAAAATCTAGCCCTCCCAACTCTGCCCCTGAGTCCAGATCCGCATCGGCAAAAGCTGCCATTCCTCCACTACCGCCACTGTCGAAGCTAGGGGATTCGCCAAAGGGATTTAAAAGTTCTGCGTCGTTAGCGTAATTTTCTAGATTATTTTCAAAATCTAATTCGGAAAGGCCCATGCTACCCATCATACCGGCGTTGTCTAGCTCTGAGCTACTCATCGACAGATCGGATTCTAAGTCAGACCCGCCGCCAAAAATCGATAAATCTGGTTGTTCTAGGTCATCATCTCCAGATAGACCAGAATACATTTCTAAATCTATATCTTCTGAAAAATTATCTTCTGAAAAATTTTCTAAGCTCTCTACGGGGGCTCCAACTGCAAATTGCTCTGCGGCAGCAATGCCATTATTGGCATGATCCACGAAGCCGGGATCGTCGGTCAGACTCAGCACTACCATGTACTGTTCCCGTGCTACATCATACTGTTGCAGCCCGTAGCAGTAGATGTGACCGCATAGCAAGCGAGCGCTCGGATCTTCGGGAAAATCTTCTACTAACTGATAAACCAGACCAGCAGCTTCTTCATAGTTCCCCTCTAGGTATGCTGCTTCTGCCCGCTGGTACTCCTGCTCAAAGTCTGTAGTTGTTGTTGCCATTTGCCGCCCCTTTGGATTTTAGATTTTAGATTTTAGATTTTAGATTTTTAGCTTGACTTTTAGACGTGACTCTCTCACTCGGGATCGGACTCAATCGAAAAAATAAAATCGAAAAAATAAAATCGATTTCATGCAGCCCACCGGGCCGAGCGCAGAATTTTCACTTGGTCTAGCAATCTGAGAACCTGAGAAGCCTCATCACCCAACAACCATTCCCCTCTGAGGAATGGAACCATTCCATCAGGAGCTGAAGACTGGGCGTGCAGTTGGTCTACATCGAGCCAGTGCATTCCGACAATTCTATCGACTGCTAATCCTAATATAGTGTCTTGATCTTCGACTGCAATGATCGGAATTTCTGGTCTGTCTGTGTTTAAAGGTGTCTGGTCTCCCAGAAACTGACCCAAATCAGCTACCCAAATTACGCGCCCCCTCATATTTAGAGTACCTAAAAGTAAGGGAGAAACATTGGGAATCGGGGTCATTCTGTCTGGCGCAGGGGAAAGTACCTCTCGAATGCCCATTGCTGGTAGTGCAAACTCGTTTCCTGAAGGAACGTAAAACCGCAGGTGTAGTTCACCTTCGGGGCTTTCCAGCTCTTGAAATTCAGGAGCTTGATCGGAACTGAAGCCTGGTAATATGAAGTCCGGGTTGCCCACCATAATGCCGAATACCTACCCGTATAGCAATTGTTTGAGAGTTCGGTAGGGACGAACGGCTGTTCGCCCGTGTTTCTGTTGACCTAAAGAGATATTTGTTTAGGAGCTTAGTTGAGAATTAGGTATATTATATTTGCACTTCGGGCATTGAGACTGACTTTGGTGGGAAATTGAATTCCTAGTAAGTTAGAAACTGTGATGGCGAAACGCCGCACTGTAGGCATCGCATCAGGTTTTCTGCGGTTTCTGGTTTTCTTCTATGTGATTTTCTAGTTCGTCAGCTAATAGTCTTGCCGATTCTGGAGGTTCCTTCAAACCCGGCCCGACATATTTTTCTACGAGCATTAATAATTCGCTTTCTCCAAAGGGCTTGGTAAAATAGTCGGTTGCTCCTACCATCCTGGCCTTGACGCGATCGATAAATCCATCTATTCCTGTGAGCATGACGATTGGTGTCTGCCGAAAAGCAGTGGAATTACGGAGCATGGCGCAGATTTCGTAGCCGTCAAGTTCTGGCATGGCAATATCACACAAGATTAAATCAGGCTTGAGCTGAAAAACTAAACTCAGCGCTTTGAGGGGATTGCTAATACCAGTGGCCTCATAGCCATGTTCGTTTAAAATCGCCTCGACTGTCTTGCGAATAACGTTGTCGTCGTCAATGCAGACTACTCTGGGAATCTTAATTTCCCTTGATGACCATTCCCGCACCTGACCGTCTGTGTTAGAAGGTTGATAGAACAGTTGTACTAATCCCTGCTGCACGAATGGATAAATCGCTTTAGCAACTGTCAAGACATCTCGGTTTAGGTATCGTGCCATTTGGCGAATCGAGGTATGACCATCGGCCCAACGGTTGAGGGTGTTAAAGACATTGGGTCTTAGAGCTGACCGCAGTTGAGCGGTGTCTGAAATCACCGGACACTGGTTCGGGGACTGAATGTGAGGGTGAAACTGCTTCCACTCTTGGACTTGTTTAATAATCTTAGCTAACAGGGAGCTAATATCCAGGCTAGTCAATTGGGGTGCTAAGGCTGGCCCCATCTCAAAGGTAAAAGCACCCTGATGCAGGCTGAGCAAGTCAAATAAAGTTTCGTGTACCATGCTGTGGATGATACTGCGCCCTTGGGCGGGGGTGAGGGTGTGGTTTTCCAACAACGCCCAGAGGTAGCCGTACTCAGGAGCATTAGTAGATGCGATCGAAGGCGCTTCGATATTGTCAAGGGCGGTGTCGGCTTTATAGCGTCGCAGGTAGTCTCGCAGGCGAAACAAGCTGCCCGCACTTTGGGTAGCGTAGATGATCTGACCGTTAAAACAGAAGACAAACCAAGATTGTTCTGAGGGCGAACGGTGAGTAGTTTGCTGGTTGATGCCGCTGCTCGCTGAGCTGTAGGCTTCGACAAACAATTCTCCAGTTCGCTGGCCCAGCTCAATCAGTTGCAGGATGCTACGGATGTCTATTTCATTCAAATTTCCCTGCATGGAGCTACAGTTTTCTCCTTAAAACCGTTGGAATTTGACCTAATTTGGCTATCAGCTCGTGTCGCATGACTTTACTATCCAAGCAGCACAGCCAACCTGGCCCTCTACATCTGTGTAGGGGTATTTCCCCCGTGTTGCCCTCGGTTTTAGAGTCAGGGTTAGCGGTGGGTAGTTTACTTAAACTTTTGACACTCCCATCCCTTTAGGGGATGGGTTTCCATTTTGGAACTTTTTATGAACTATAGTTAGACTAGCCTAATACTGCTCTGAGATGGAAATTATCGGGGTGTACTCCGAATCTACACGATCGGGCACGTTAGGTTTGCGATCGCTTCTACCCGTGAGGCGATAAGACTGATAAAATAAGTGAAAACTTTTTGACTAGCTGACCTTGACGCGCATCTTCAGCCTAAATTGGAATTACAGCAACGGGGCAATTGCCGCCCCTTCAGTTGTGCCGTCCAGGAGCAGCGCGTCAGACTTAGAAGGCTTGCAACTCCAGAAGGCGGTGCATTCTTGCGCTTTCTGGACGCTCTGAGTTAGTAGCACGCGCCTGTGCTGCTACAGTCGGAAAAGAATGTTATCCACGGATTGGGCAAACGACACCTCAAGAGGACGATCAGCGTGCTGTATCTAGCGGAAGTACAAAAACAGAAAAGCAGCTTTGGTCTTGGTAGCGGTAAGGCTGAACTCAAACTGCTAGCTTGTCGGCGAAGCGAGCACAATTGGAGTGCTGTACCCGGTGAGGAGTTGATTCCGGCGGAGGAAGCTAATAGCTTTAACGGTGGGACTCTGGTGCTGGTTGAGCTGAGTAATAGTAAGCAGGTACAGCAAATTCAGGAGGCCGCCCGCCAATTGGTGAGCATTCTGCAAAATTTCTCGCGGTTGCAGGATAAGTTTAAGGACAAGGAAGAGGAAATCGAGCAGTGGAAGGCTTCTCTGACTTTTTCTAGTCAGGAGCTCAACCGCCGGGAAATGGAGATGCAGGCTCGCGAAGAGCAGCTAGCGCAAATGGAGGATGAGCTGGAACGGCTGGAGGCCCAACGCTCGGAAATTGAAAGTGCGCGGGAGGAGGCTAATCGCTTACGGGAAGAGGTCGATCGCAGTCGCCTGGAAATTGAGGGTGCTTGGGAACAGTTGCGGGGCGAGATGCAGCGCATGGAGCAGCAGCAGACTACTTTGCAGCAGGCGGCGGTGTTGGACGATCGGCAGGCGCGGAATATTCAAGATTTGCTCGAACGGCTGTCGGGGGCGGCTGCTCCTCAAGAGTTGGTGCGGGAGGAGTTGAATCACTCTTTGGCGATGGTGGTGGCTCAACAGGCACTGCTGGATCAGCACTGGCAGCAGTTGGAACAAAAACGGGGTTGGGTTCAGCAACAGCAGGATGAGGTTGAAAAAAATAATCAGAATATCCAGAATCGATGGCAAGAATGGCAACAAGCTCAAGATTCTTTGGCGCAAGCGCGGGCTGAGTTAAAGGGCCAGCAAAGTGCTCTGGGTGTTAAGCAAGAGCAGACTCAGGCTTTGGGATCGCAGATGCGGGCGCAGGAGGATGTTTACCAGCAACTTTACCGCTTGGCTGAGTCTTCGGATCGGGTGAGTGTGAGCGAGAAGGTGGATGTGCAAGCGCTGGAGAAGATGCCGGTGGAGGAGTTGCAGGGGTTGGTGCAGCATCTGCAACAGGATTTGGAAAAGGTGTTTCGTTTTGTTAACGATCAGGAAGAGGAGTTGACTTTTCAACGCCAAGCGATTGAAGAGTTGGAAGCGAAGATCCAAGCGGCTAGCGAGTACGATCGCTTGAGTTTGGAAGGGGAACTGGCTGACGAGCAAGAAAATTATGAGATGTTGAATGAAACTCTTGTTGGCCAGCGCCGCAGTCTGCGGGAGAGGGAGGAGGTTTTGAGTCAACACCAAGCTGTGCTGGAGCGTAGGCTGGGTAAGGCTGATGGTGGTAAACAAAATGAAAAAATTGATTTGGGGCCGGTTTTGAGTCAGTTAGAGGGGCAACGGCATCAGTATGGGGAGGAATTGCAGAAACTGGAAGCTCAAATTCAGCAGATACGGGAGGCGATCGCGCAAATGGAGGGGACTATTCACCGCCAAAGTGGGGAGCAGGAGGCTAAGCGCTACGAAATTAAGCAGTTGGAACAGAATTTACAAGGTCAACGGGTGACTGTGGCGGAACTCTGGGGGCGGGTGAATCTTTATCAAGAAATGTTGCAGCCTGTACAGGATAATCTTGGTGGCTTGCGGCAAAAGTTGGAGGGGACGATGGCGGAACTCGATCGCGATCGGGAAAAGGGGAATCATCAAATGGAGGCGATCGCTCAGTTGCGAGAGATGCTGGGGAGTTTAACGAGTTAAAAATTAAAAAGTTATGGTGTCTTGACGAATTAAAAATTAATACTGAGTGTTTAATTTCTAATTTTTAATTTTAATCCATTGGCCTTCGACAGTGGCGATCGCACCTCCGGGAAATGGATCGGTTTGCGCTCTATTGGGCGCTGAGATTAAGTCTCGGATTTTCTCAATGTGAGCAAAGCTAGGAGCAACGGGCAATATTAACTGCAATACTTGCCGCAAAGCTCTTCTTTGCAGTGCTAAGGAGGCCTTTTGCAAGATACGACGGTCAAGCCGTACTTTTTCCTCTGGTGTGGGGCTAAAAGATGCTTGCAACCGCAATTCACTGGCTGCTGTTTCTAGGTAGTCAGCATCGGCACGAAGAAGTTCTGCGGTTTGCGCTAAAGCTTGCTCCGCTTGCGGGTTGAAGTGAGTTTGCAAGTATGGTAACAATTCAGCGCGGATACGATTACGAGCATAGTGCAAGTCTTGGTTGGTGGAATCTTCCCAAATTGGGAGGTTTTGCTCTTGACAAAATGCACCTGTTTGTGTACGGGTAATTTCGAGCATGGGACGCACTAATAAGGCAGATGGGGAGTGAGGGAGCGGGGGAGCAGAAGAGATGGAAGACGGAGATATCTCCTCTGCCCCCCTGCCCCTCTGCTCAAGAGATCCCCCGCTCCCCATCAAAGGGCGCTGCCAGGTGAGGGCAGAGAGGCCATCGGCACCGCTACCGCGAAGGAGGTTATATAGGAGGGTTTCAGCGCGATCGCTGGCTGTGTGGCCTGTGACAATGTAAGGGTAATTGTGGGCGATCGCAACTTCAGCTAAAGCTTGATAGCGCCATTGTCGGGCTGTAGCCTCAGTTTTCGGTATTTCTTGGGCTATTTGGCGATAAAAGGGTAATTGCCAATTGAGAGCTAATTCTTCTACGCGATCGGCATTAGCTTTCGAGTCTGTACGCCAGCGGTGATCGCAGTGTACAATTGCCAAATCCCAACCCCATTTTGGCTGTAAATCTAATAGTAATTTAGTTAAACATAGAGAGTCTTGTCCGCCGGATAATGCTACTAATATCCGCTGATTTCGTGGCAATAATTGGCGGTGGATTAACAAGTAGTGAAATTGAGCGTGGAGATGCGTCCATTTACTAGATTTCATAACTGAAACAAGAATTTTCACCACTTTGAGTTTAGCAGGCCAAGAAAAAGCGATCGCATCTCTTCTCTGATGAGGTGCGATCGCTTTAATTCTAAACTTGTATGGTGACTAGATTAGAGGATGATGAAATTCGTAGCCGTCAGAGGTTGGGCGTGAAGCACTTGAATCGTATTCCCAGGACTGAGAGTGATCCGAGAAAATAGCTCTCCAGTAAAAGAATTTGGGCTATTTAATAAGTTTCCTGGTGTTGCTAAAACAGCGGCTCCATCGCTAAAACCAAGACTAGCAGCTAACTGTATCTTGTCGTCAGTTACTACAAAATCATTGATTTGATCTTGACCATTTGCTGCGCCAAAGACAAAGGTATCCAGACCATCACCACCAGTAAGATTGTCATTGCCAGCACCGCCAATCAAGCTATCATTACCTTCATATCCATTGGCGAAATCATCTCCACCTAAAAGATCGATTGTATCGTTACCATCAGTACCAAAAAAATCGTCACGATTTTGGGTTGCGATCGGTGGTCTTTCTTGTGAGATATAACCAGCAAGACTGGGAATTTGATAGCCAATATCTGCCAAGATAGCTAAATCTGCTCTTGTCGGAAGTCGCTGACTACCACCTTGTGACATAACTGGTACTTGACCATCAATTCGGAAGTTTTGCTCAATGTGAGGATTACCATTTGCGCCAAATGGAATTGGATTACCACCATTAACATTGAGGGCATTAGGGCCAGTTCCCTGCCTAAAGGGGTAGAAACCTAGCGAGTGACCAATTTCGTGTACGGCAACATGAATGAAATCAGTTTGGTTTACTGGAATATCATCAACAGTTGCAGGTGTTGGGTCAAAGAACCAGTTAAGACTTGAGTTAAAAGAGATGCTTCCAAAAATATCCCCTGGTCTTGCTTGTCGAATGCTGTCATATCGAACTGTCTGGCCAGAAAGAAGTTCTCCGGCTGTTACAACAGCATTAGTAGAAGGATTAGTAGGGCGACTGAAGACGGGAGATTGACCGCCGACAAACAGAACCATATCATCAATTTGGGAATTGAAGGTAACGTTTTGCGGTTGCCCTGTAACTGGATGAGTGATAGTACCAGATATGCCAATAGGTGGATCGGGAAAGTCGTTTTTGATGACATCTTCCCAGATTTTACCTGCTGCTTCTAATGCGGCTTTGCGACTAGGATCGTTAAAGAAACCAGTGGTATCGTAACTATAGTCGAACTTGATATTAAAGCCGTTAGGTGTAGGCGTAGGTGTCACCGTAGGTGTAGGCGTAGGCGTGACCGTAGGTGTAGGAGTAGGTGTCACCGTAGGGTCAGGTGTAGGTGTCACCGTAGGGTCAGGTGTAGGTGTCACCGTAGGGTCAGGTGTAGGCGTAACCGCAGGTGTCGGTGTAGGCGTAACCGCAGGTGTAGGTGTAGGTGTCACCGTAGGGTCAGGTGTAGGTGTCACCGTAGGGTCAGGTGTAGGCGTAACCGCAGGTGTCGGTGTAGGCGTAACCGCAGGTGTCGGTGTAGGCGCAACCGCAGGTGTAGGTGTAGGCGTAACCGCAGGTGTCGGTGTCAGTGTAGGTCTAGGTGTGACCACAGGAGTAGGTGTCACCACAGGCGTAGACGTTGGATTGAACAGTTTCCCATCGGTGTCCAAAACCAATATTTCCAACCCGTCAACTCGGCCATCACGGATTTCTCCATAAGACGGGTTGTTTAGTCCGTCTAAAATCTTGTCTCCAGCTTTAAATCCCAAGATGGTATCCTTACCTTCTGCGGGATTGAGAACAAAGATATTATTACCATTGCCACCAATTAGGTAGTCGTCGCCGAGATTGCCATGAACGGTGTCATTGCCATCGCCGCATAGGAGGGTATCATTACCTTTGCCACCGTAAAGCAAATCGTCGCCTTCGTTCCCGAAAACTAAATCGTCACCGAGATCCCCGCGAGAAAGGTCATTGCCAAAACCAGAATAGAGGATGTCGTTGTCTTTGCCACCATAGATGGTATCGTCGCCTTGTTCGCCAGAGAGGGTATCCTCTCCAGTTAGACCAAAAATAGTGTCGGAACCGGAGGTTCCAACCAAAGCGTCTGCGATCGCAGTTCCAAAAAATTCCGTCATAATTGTTGCGTATTGATCCCGTCAATTTATCTGTCAGGGTCGATACCTCGCTTTTTATGCGGATTATCGGCATTTGTAATCAAACTTTACAATAGTGACTTTGCCGATAGACTTTTGAAGTGTTCTATCGGTTCTGAATTAGATAATTTTATTGATAAAAAGTCAAATTATTCCACAAATCTCGATTATTTTACATCTCCATAATCAACTCCTTCACTTGTATCTCTACCGTACAAACCGGTAATTTTACCCGTTAAATTTTCCATTTCTTCCCTAACTTGCCTAGAAGTAATTGTATTCAAAGGCACGCCAGATTGACGCGCAATCGCCGCCGCTACGCCAATTCCTTGACCTTGATAAATATTAACTGTTAAAATTCTTCCGACCGATACAGCCATTCCCACATATCCCGAAGAACGTCCAACAATTGCTAAATTGTTTACCTTTGTAGCTAAAGCACTTTCAATACCAAAGTTATAAACAGGAAGAGGGGGGATTTTGATTGATAATCCTTTAACTCCGCCTCGTAAATCAAAATCATAGGAGAAACTACCGATAGATTTTTCTGGTTCAGTTCCTCCTTTGATGATTTCCTCCCCCGTCAAGGGATCGACAACATCGCGGATATTTAATGTTTGCCTGATATAGATTTCATCTGGGATAAATAATCTCACATCTTTACCAGACATTTTTTGTAGCCAAGCCTGGATAGATGACATTTCTTGAATCATTTCTGAGTTTGGTTTTCTGCCATTTTCTTCGAGTTCAATAACTTTATCAACGGGGTATTTAAACAAAAACCCATTCCAAGATAAGGAGTTATCTTTGTAGATGCAAATATTAGCGCGATCGAAAAAGAATCCAGACTGAGTAAAGGGTTTATTATGTTCTAAATGGTAGGCTGCGCCTAATACTGAACTTCTGATATTATAACCATCGCGATAGGGTTGGTAAATAGGTTGCCAAAAGTTCCTCATCCAGAATTCTGCCCCGGCTGGATCTTGATATTTGTTAATGCTATTTTCTATCTTTTTCACTAACTCTTGATTGTAGATAATGTCATCTTCAATCTTTTTGAGTTCGGATATTGTTAAACCTGTGATTGTTGGGACTAAAGATACTGATAATGTAGAATCTCGCAATTTTGGCGATTGAGATTCATAGCCGCGATAATAAGATAAACCAGCTTTTCTGGCTAGTTCTGCATCTTGAGTTGTGTCAATATAGGAGTCAGCTTTAATTCTGATATTGTTTTCTTTTACTTCCACATATTCAATTTTTTGATTGGCGACATGAGGGGTAAGAGTAGAACCAGAAATGATCGTTACTCCGGCTTCTAATAGCATTTCTTTCAAAGCTAGATCGCCTGTTTTGACTTCTAAACAAGCTTCGGAAACTTGAGCTTTATCTAAGAAGTTAAGGAAACATTGAGCGTAGGGTTCGGAATACCAACTTGGTATTTTATCTAAGTCAACATAGCCTAAACCACCGCGTGTAAGTACGCCGCCTAGAGGTTCCGTAGGATGATTTGAACGAACTAAGGCAACTTTTCCATTAGGGCCTAAAGATTTTTTCGCCCAAATTGCTGCACATACCCCTGGAACTTCATCTCCATAAATTACTACATCATAGTTTTGATAAATTGCAGGTGTTTGTGTGGCTGTCTCTGGTGATTTTCGTGTGTTAATATGAGCTTCTAATGTGGCGCTGGCTTGGTTGGTTTTTAGGATATAATTAGATGCTTGTCTAATATATTGGGAGTCGATTAATAGTTTTAATGTTATGAAGAATAGGATAATTCCGCCGATTTTCTTTAAGTTGGGAAGCATTCAGTTAGATTGTTAATGGATATTGAGAGCGTAAAAGTTGCTCTGCGGGGTTTACGCTGTTGAATATAGCACTTTGGGGGGATTTTGACATAAGTTAATGATGTTTTCGGGGTTGGCGGTTTGTGGGGGTTTGGGGTAACGGTTGCTTTTTTGCTGTTAGTATGTTATGGGTGCGATGTTTGTGGTTGGCTAGGTCTAGGTATTTTTGATGTCTGGTTTCAGGAATGCGATCGGCTATAATAATTTAAGCACAACAATTGAGTCGCCTTAAAGATACATAAAAAATGGAAAAACTTTTTGTACATCCTGAATGTCCTTTTTCAGTAAACACATTTGACCTGTTGGCAGAATTTGAGGAAAATCCAACCTCAGATTTTTACGTGGCACACAAAAAAGATTTTTTAAACTATGTAGAAAAGCCAGTAAAGTATATTTTAAGCCAGGTAGAAGAGCAGTTGCCTGATTTTATAAAAAAATATATAAATATCAAGCATGAGAAATTTGGCTCCATCATTAAAACAAAATATTCCGAATCAACAGCCTACAGTGTAGCTTTTTGTTTTGAGGATATAAATTCTATTGATGATGGTCAGCTAAGACTAAGCTTCCACAACCAGAACTTAACTTTTAGTGTATATGCCAAACTTGATTTTATAATAAGAAACTACCAAGATAATTATATAGATAACGAAAATGCAATTGCATACCTTAAATGTTATCGACTTCCAGCTAAATATGACCTATGGGTGAGTGGGGTGAATACAGAACTTGGGGTAGGTGGTGATGAAAATTGGTCATCTTCAGAGGAAACACCTAAAAATATTTATGAACTATTAGTAGAAAAAGACTCAGAAAATTATTCTTTACCTTTAAACGTAATCCCTGCTGTTTATTATTATATTAATGTTGGCCTATCACTTAAATTAAAAGAAACATTAGGATCTTCTGCTAAACAGTTAGTTCATAAAATAGTACAAGCCTTTAAAAAGTTATTTCCATTATTTTTGATTGCTAATTTCTACGATACTATTGACGAGAATGGTTCCGATGATTTTCTTATTGGTCAATATTTTTCAGTCTATGAAAAAGAATTTAATCCAGTGTATCAACTAGAAGAAATTTCAGAAATTACTGGTTTTCAAACAAAACAACTAAACCAATGGAAACACGCCATTAACCGCAAAGGCCAAACTATCATCCAAGGCCCACCGGGAACCGGCAAAACTTTCATAGCAGAAAGACTTGCCAAACACTTAATCGGCGGCGGTGATGGCTTCTCAGACATTATCCAATTTCACCCCGCCTACACCTACGAAGACTTTATCGAAGGCCTCCGGCCAATAACTGAAAACGGACAATTAACCTACTCAATAGTTCCCGGTAGATTCCTACAATTCTGCGAAAAAGCCGAAGGCTGTGAAGATACTTGCGTACTCATTATTGATGAAATTAATCGCGCAAATCTCTCTCAAGTCTTCGGCGAATTAATGTATCTATTAGATGACCGACAAGACACGGAAAGATTTATTACCTTAGCCAGCGGTAAACTATTTAAAATCCCTACAAATGTCCGCATTATCGGCACAATGAACACGGCAGACCGTTCTATTGCTTTAGTTGATAACGCACTGCGCCGCCGCTTTGCATTTATCCCTATTTCTCCTAACTATGAACTATTACAAAACTATCATAATAGAGAGGAAACAGATTTCCCAGTTGATAAGTTAATTGGTCTTCTCAAAGAGGTTAATCAAGCCATTAACAATAAACACTATGAACTAGGGATCTCTTTCTTTTTAACAGAAACCTTAGCTGAAGATATCCAAGATATTTGGCAAATGGAAATAGAACCCTACCTGGAAGAATACTTCTTTGATAATCAGAAAAAAATGGATGAATTTCTTTGGGATAAAATCAAAGATAAATTGAGCAAGTAATCATCTTATGGAACAAGAATCACCGCAAACCATCGAGATCACAGAATATCAATTAGCAACCTTTGAAAAAGATGTAATCCCCGAATCAGTAGGCGATAAAATATATGATAATTATGCCAAGGAAATAGAGATAGAATTTCCCAACCGTAAAACAAAAGATAAATGGCATTTAAAATCTAAAGGCATAGTTGGCAATATTCCAATTACTCCAGAATTTCACATTATTATCCAGCCAAAAGTCCCGATAGAAAACTTGTTTGGAATGCTTGACTATGCCTATAAATTTAATATAAATTTTCCCAAAGGACAAATTAAGTCTGAATCTTTAGAACAAGTTTATGAAAGATTAGCAAACATCCTTGCCAAGAAAATTATCGAACGCTGTTGTAAAGGATTATATCGCGATTATTTACCCAAAACCGAAAAACTTCCCTATATTCGCGGCCGCCTCGATATCCGCCAAGCAGTTCAAAAACCTTGGGAAGTTAAACTAAAATGTCACTATAACGAACAAACAAGTGATATCGAAGATAATCAAATTCTAGCTTGGACACTCTTTATTATTGGCCGTAGCGGTTTGTGTGGCGAATTAGTCTCATCGAAGGTACGAAAAGCTTTTCATACACTCCAAGGAATTGTCACCATAAAATCTTTTACCTCACAAGCTTGTATTGATAGAAATTATCACCGTTTAAATCAAGATTATCAACTTTTACACGCCTTATGTCGCTTCTTTCTGGAGAATACAGGCCCAAGTCACGAAAAAGGCGATCGCGAGATGGTTCCCTTTCTGATAAACATGGCTAATTTATATGAAGAATTTGTTGCTGAATGGCTCAACGTAAATACACCAAAAGGCTTCTTTGTCCAGCAACAACACCGATTCATACATGACCAAAATTATTTCGATATCATTGACTTAGTTCTAGGAGATATTGAAACCCGAAAAGTCCAATACGTCCTCGATACCAAATACAAAGTTCCCGATAAAGTAGCCAGTAGCGATATTCATCAAATAGTCGCCTACGCAAATGCAGTAAACTGTCAAAATGCAATTCTTATTTACCCGCAAAACCTCAAACAGCCACTAGACATAATAACTGGAGATATCCGAGTTCGCAGTCTAACTTTTTCCCTAGATAGTAACCTCAATGAAGCCGGAAAAACCTTTTTAACCTCTCTACTTCCAAACACCATCCCCTAACTTTTCTCTGCACTCTCTTAAAATTTATGTAAAAAAACGGTTTCTATGAAAAATTGTTGCTTTCTCAGATATCAATGTTTTCTAGGATACAATGATTTAAAGAGAAAGTAGTTATATTCAACCAAATAGTATCTCCACAATCATTATATGCGTCCAACTACTGCGAACTCTCGAAAATTCCCTCTGCGTGGTGTCCTCGTTGTTCCTTTTGTCCTACAAATATTTGCTGCTGTTGGACTGACGGGGTGGTTGTCTTTGCGTAATGGACAAAAAGCAGTTAATGATGTGGTTACTCAGTTACAACGAGAGGTGGCGTATCGCATCGAGCAAAAACTTGAAGTTTATTTGGCAGTGCCTCCAACAATTAATCAGATTAATGCAGATGCCGTCAGTCTTGGTCTATTAAATTCCCAAGATTTGAAAAAAACATCTAAATATCTCTGGAAGCAAATTCAAATATTTGATTCAGTTACTAATATTGCAATCGCTAATCAGGAGGGAACATTTATTGCAGCCGAAAGACTTGAAGATGGCAAACTGATTATCAGAATAGCAGAACAGTCTACGGGTAATTTGAATAGTTATACAGCTAATGAAAACGGGGAATCTGGTCAACTTTTAAAATCATTTCCTAATTTCGATCATCGCGAACTCTCTTGGTATCAAGATGCAGTCCGCATAGGAAAACCTACGTGGGGTAATGTGTTTATGCGTGTTGGCGTTCAAACAAGACCAACGATTACTAACGACCGAGCTATTTATAAAAATAGTAACTTTTTAGAAGTATTAACAATTGCACTAGATCTATCAGACATCAGTAAATTTATGAGCCAATTAAAAATTGGCAAACATGGCGAAGCTTTCATTATCGAAAAGTCGGGAAAATTGATCGCAACATCCACTTTAGAAAAATTTTTTAGCGAGGGAAATGATGGAAAACCCCAAACAATAAAAGCAACAGAGAGCAGGGATGTGATGATTCGCTCCACAGCAGATTATTTGGCTAAATATAGAGGTGGCTTAGATAGAATTACCACCCAAACAGGTTTCAAACTTAAACTCAATGGCCAAGAACAATTTGTAGAAATTCTCCCTTTATCCAATCGTCAAGGCTTAAACTGGCTGATTGTTATTGTCGTACCAGAGTCCGACTTTATGGAGCAGATTAATGCCAACACCCGCACCACGATTTTATTATGTTTGTTGGCTTTAGTTGTAGCGACAATAATGGGTATATTTACATCAAATTGGATTGCTCAACCAATCTTGCGGTTAAGTCAAGCTAGTCAAGCGATTGCAAAGGGAGAACTTAGCCAAAAAATTGAACTCAATGGTGTCGATGAAATTGAAGTTTTGGCGGAGTCTTTTAACCTGATGGCACAAAAATTACAAGGGTCTTTTACTGCATTAGAAATTAGAGTTGAGGAACGTACAGCGGAACTTAAAGAAGCTAAAGAAGAAGCTGAAAATGCTAAAGTTGCAGCGGAAGTAGCAAACCAAGCTAAAAGCGAATTCTTGGCAAACATGAGTCACGAATTACGAACTCCTCTCAATGGTATCTTAGGTTATGCTCAAATTTTAATTCGTTCAAATAACCTTCAAGAAACCGAACAAAAAGGCGTAGGGATTATTCAGCAGTGTGGGTCTCATTTGCTTACTCTGATTAATGATATTTTAGACCTCTCCAAAATAGAAGCTCAGAAAATGGAACTATATCCTAACGAATTTCATTTTCTAGCATTTCTCCACGCCGTTAGTGAAATTTGTCGCATTAAAGCTGAACAAAAAGGAATTACATTTATTAGCCAATTTGACCCCGCACTCCCGATTAGCGTTCAAGCTGATGAGAAACGATTGAGACAAGTATTGATTAATTTATTAGGAAATGCCGTCAAATTTACCGATAAAGGTAGCGTCACCTTTAAAGTTGGTGTGATTGAATCATCGACGATAGAACGTGAAGTAAATACTTTGAATGCGATCCAGAAAATCCGATTTCAAATTGTAGATACAGGGGTAGGAATGAGTGAAGAACAAAGACAAAAAATATTTACTCCCTTTGAACAAGTCGGTGAGACAAAACGCATGGCAGAAGGGACAGGGTTAGGATTAACTATTAGTTCAAAGATTGTAGAAATGATGGATTCCAAAATTCGTGTAAGTAGCCAATTGGGAGCTGGGAGTCAATTTTGGTTTGATTTAGACTTACCTTGTGCTAGTGAATTTACCTTAAAACCTACTTTTGAATTAAAAGGAACAATTGTCGGTTTTACAGGGGATAAACGGAAATTATTAGTGGTAGATGACCGTTGGGAAAATCGCTCAGTCATTGTAAATTTATTGACTCCCGTAGGTTTTGAAGTGGTAGAAGCAGTTAACGGTGCTGAGGGATTAGAAAAAGTTAATGAGTTTAATCCTGATGCCATTATCACTGATTTAGTTATGCCTGTGATGGATGGGTTTGAGTTGCTACGTCGCTTGCGAAATGCTGAAAAACTTAAACAGATGATTGTGATAGTTTCTTCTGCAAGTGTGTTTGAAGCTGACGAATATAAGAGTTTAGATGCGGGAGCAAATGCTTTTTTACCTAAACCTGTACAGGTGTCAGAATTGTTTGAGTTATTGGAGAAACAATTAGGTGTATCTTGGATTTATGCAGAGCCAAAGACGGCAGAATCTACTACTAAATTGAGGGCGAATAATTACTCTAATGAATCTTTAGTTATTCCACCATCAGAAATGCTAGAAATTTTGCATGATTTAGCAAAAAAGGGAAATATGAAAGCAATTATCCAACAAGCGGAAGAGTTGAAAAAATTAGATGAGAAATGGATTCCTTTTGCTGAGATAGTCTGTGAAATGGCGAAAGGATTTCAGGAAAAGCAACTGCGAGCCTTTTTAACTGAGTATCAAGTAGACTCAAGTTCACTGTAGCAACTTTCCCCTCAAATTAATGACCCGCAGAAATGATTATAATGATGTCTTTACCCACACAGGTATTCACTGAATCTGCACAATTATTGAGTGGCCTCCTTGATACCATTGATAGTGTATTCAATCAGCTTGTTGCTCAATTATCTATCGTTATCTTTTTTAAAATTGGTGGCGAAAATGGTTTTCCCGTGATTGTCTTGTGGCTGATTGTTGCAGCCATATTTTTTACAATCCGCCTAGGTTTCCCCAATATTCGACTATTTAAACACGCAATTGACGTAGTGATAGGTAAGTACGACGACCCTAACGAGGAAGGTGAAGTATCTCATTTTCAGGCTCTAGCAACTGCTTTATCAGGAACCGTAGGATTGGGAAATATTGCCGGGGTAGCGATCGCAATTCAACTAGGAGGGCCTGGTGCATCTTTCTGGATGACATTAGCTGGCTTTGTCGGCATGACTTCCAAATTTATGGAATGCGGATTAGCAACCAAATATCGCGTTTTAGAAGCAGATGGCACAGTTGAAGGTGGGCCTATGTACTATATCAAAAAAGGTTTCGCTGACCGAGGAATGGCTGCCCTAGGACAAATTTTCTCCTATGCCTTTGCCATCTTATTAATTCTTGCTAGTTTTTCGACTACTCTCTTTCAATCAAATCAAACCTATGCCGCTGTTGCACAGATTATCCCAGAGTTTCCTAACTGGTTGTTTGGCATCATCATTGCCACTGTTATCGGCTTTGTACTCATTGGTGGCATTACTAGGATTGCCACAATTACAGACAAACTCACTCCCGCAATGGCAATCTTTTATGCCATTGCTTGCGGGACAATTCTGATTAATCACTTTAGCCTAATTCCAGGTGCGATCGCTACAATCTTCACTTCGGCTTTTGATCCGCAGGCAGTCACAGGTGGTATTGTCGGTTCAATAGTAATAGGTATTCGGCGCAGTTGCTTTTCTAATGAGGCTGGATTGGGAACGGCTGCGATCGCTCATGCACCAGCTAAAACCAATGAACCTCTACGGGAAGGAATAGTTAGTTTACTCGAACCTTTTATTGACACTATTGTTGTTTGCAACTTAACAGCAATTACTATTGTCTCGACAGGTGTTTATGCTACAGTACCAGAAGGTACATCAGGTATCGCGATCACTGCCGAAGCCTTCAGAACTATTGCCGATTGGTTCCCTACGCTTTTAACTATTTGTGTGACTCTCTTTGCCATTTCTACCGTGATTTCTTGGAGTTACTATGGCCAACAAGCCTGGATATATCTCTTCGGCAAACAAACTCTCATTATTTACCGTAGTATTTACGTTTTCTTTACATTTCTGAGTGCAATTGTCAGTGTAGGAGCCGTAGTTGAATTTGCTGATATGATGGCGTTAAGTATGGCAGTCCCTAACCTAATAGCTTGTTATCTCCTCTCCAATGAAGTAGCCGCCGATATGAAAGAATATCTATATCGGCTTAACTCTGGACAGATGCTAACTTACGATCCTCAAAAAGTTGTTTAATCCGAGGGAGATATGAAAAACACGCAAACAAAATTATTGATTCAGATACCAAATCGATATCAAAACCGATCGCGCTCATCTTACCAGCAAATGTAGAGTCCCCCGCCAACTCAGCAGCCTCAACCTTCTACTTGTTTCCTCCGCCCCAAAAGTTGAGCAGCAAGCACACCACCAATAAACCCAAAAAGATGTCCTTGCCACGAAACCCCCGGTTGTGACGGCAAAACTCCCCAGATTAAACCTCCGTAAAGAAAACCCACAAATAAAGACAAAGCAATCGACATCAAGCTGCGTTCAAAAAATCCCCGCAAGAGCAAAAAACCGAAATAACCAAATATTAATCCGCTGGCCCCAATATGAACAGAATAAGGCGAACCCGTCAGCCAAACTCCAACTCCGCCAACCAGCATTGTGACAGCACTCACCAGAAAAAAATCACTGGTTTCTCGCAGCATAATCAACCATCCGAAAGTGATAAAAGGGAGGGTATTCGCTGCTAAGTGAGCAAAATTGGCGTGTAGAAAAGGCATAAACAATATGCCGCGAAGTCCCACCATACTACGGGGACGGACTCCGTAAGCATTCAGCCGCCCTCCTAGCAAAAATGAGTCAACAATTTCTATAATCCACATTAGAGCCACGAACCCGCCTAGTATTGAGGCTTGGGTTTGCAATTCGCTAGCGATTCCTTTGACTTTTGAGTTGCTCATAAGTATTCTCAGGGGGATGTTTTGATGATATCCCTATTATATTTTAGTTCAGAAAGGAGTCAAATAACAATGGAGGATGTACAACTCGGAAAATATCTAACTCTGAAGGACTTTTGTACTTGTACCCATACTTATCACCAGTATGCCGATAAAATCAACCCGTTTCCTCAAAATTTAGCAGCTACTATTCAAGCAATTAAAGATTTAAACAATTTCATTATCGAACCCGTAATTGACTGCTTTGGTAAAGATAGGTTTCAGCTAACTTATGGATTTTGTTCTGCTGATTTAAAAAAGTATCTGCAAAAGAAAGATCCCATCACTGGCATCAAAAATGGTCGAATTGCGCCTGAACTTGACCAGCATATGGCTTATGAGGTCAAGAAAAATGGTAAATATTATTGTGAGAGATTGGGCGCAGCTTGTGATTTTTTAATTAGGGATTTACCAAGCAATGACCTTGTTGAGTGGATTATCTCGCAAAAATTGCCCTTTGATTCTCTCTATTTTTACGGGGAAGATAGACCAATTCATATTAGTTATGGCCCCCAGCACAAGGGAGATATTTGGACATTCACGGCTGGGGGTACACCAACTAAAAAAGGAATTGAAGATTGGGTGAAGGCTATAACTGCTAGGGGCTAGGAGCTAGGGGCTAGGGACTAGGGGAAGAAAGGAATAGAATAAGCAGGCTTCAGCAATGGGCAATGTTACAAATTATCAACTTATAAAAAAAGTTATTAATAAAATTGAAGCAATTTATACAAAAAAAAATTATACCTCAAAAATTGAATAAACAGCAATTCTATTAATATAAATTAAAATAAGTTATGTTTTCTTGATATATTATTAAAGTCTTACTCTCATTTTTTATTAAGAAATATAGCGATATATAAACTTTATACACAAATATGAATTTATTTTAAAGAGTTGCTTAATACTGTTGATGAGTGGAAGCTAACGCATCTCACCTTTAAGTTAAATCAGATAAAAAACTAGACTAATATCAGGAATCAATTTGTCTTAAAGGTTTGTTGATAACTCAGCAATAACTTAATAATTTCATTGTTTTCTGTGTAAATTATTAGGCTTGATTGAATTAGCAGCACTCAAGTCTACTTAGCTCAAAGCAAGGTATATATTATGAGACACTTTCCAGAAACTATCAGCAAAATTAGCGAAGATTTTTTAGATAGCTTAGGTTTGGCTTTGTGGGTCGAGATTATCACTCAAGATCCTCATTGCATCCACTACTTTGGCCCCTTTGCTTCTACGAAGGAAGCGAGAATTGCAATTCCAGGCTATGTCGAAGACTTGAAACATAAAAAAGCCCAGTTAAGGACAATTAATGTTAAGCGTGGCAAGCCAACTCAACTCACAATTTTTCTGAGTGATTTAGAAGAATATTACGATAGTCATTCTGCACAAAACCCTTATTTCATCAAAGCAGTATACAACTAGAAAAGGTTTAGGGATTTGTACGCAAAGACTTCTGAGTTTCCATATTCTGCTGAAATCGTTAATGATTCACCATCTAAAGCAATGAGCATCAAATCTTGCCCTTGTTGTTCTAATCAATTACTGCGGCAGGTGCGCCATCGGGGTTTGTATTGGTTTTGCCCTTGCTGTTGGCAAGAAATGCCAGATTTACCTGCACTCCTTGCCAACCGAAATCAGCACTTTCTGCAACAACTGGGTTGCAAAAGAAATCGTTCCACTTAGGAGATGATTTTCGTAAAAAATCAGGGCTTACTATTAGGTGATAGCTCATTCAAAAAACCCTCATTCTCTTGCTATTTAATTTAGAGGTTAGTCTAATGAATGCTACGGAAATTTTAAGTCGATATGCTCAAGGCGATCGCGAATTTACTGGAACACAATTGCAACAGTTAGACTTGAGTAGAAAGATTCTCAACGGAGCAAACTTGAAGAATGCAAATCTTACAAATGTTAATTTGATGAATGCTGAATTAAAAGAAGCTGACTTACAGGGAGCTTGTTTGCGAGGGGCAAACCTGAGCGAAGCTAACTTAAGTGAAGCTAACTTGATAGACGCAGAATTAACGAATGCCAACCTCACAAAAGCTAACTTGTCGCGGGTGAATATGAGCGGCGCTAAACTAAGTTGGGTATCAATGTCTCAAGCTAACTTGAGTGAAGCAAACCTAAGTTGCGTTGACCTAATTGGAAGCAACCTCAAGGAAATCAATTTAACTATGGCTAATTTGCTTTTAGCTAACTTGAGTGGCGCTGACTTGAGTAAAGCAATTCTAGATCAAGCCGATATGAGCTTTAGTCAATTGGTGGGAGCCAATCTGAGATTGGCTTCCTTACAAGGAACTAAGCTCTGCTGTGCCGATCTATCAGCGGCTAGCTTGTGGGGGGCGGACTTAAGCGGAGTCGATTTGCGGGGAGCAGTAATTGTCGGAATCGATCGGCGCGATGCTGTTTTAGCTGGGACAATTATGCCAGACGGGAGAATTTACAGTAACACGGGAAAGCTATCATTTCCGTAGTAGTTATTGGCGCTGTTATCTTACTGCAAAATCCAAGATTTCATCATCAATTAAAGAGGAAAATCAATGTCATATCAACTGATAAATTCAACTTTGCCAATCGTCTTAGAAGAAATTGAGAATGTCTTGGAGGAATCACCCAACTGTCCCTATCGAGCAGCTTTTATTATTCCTGAATTGCGGGAAAAGCTAATTGATTATGTTCTCAGCAAAATTCCCCATTACTATACAATTGAGAGTTCTAAATCTTCAATCAAGCAGCTTCGACCTCCATTCAGATTATTGGAACAGCGGTTACAGCTAGAAAACTTAATTCGCAAGGGAATTTTTGAGCTGATTCGAGAAAATACAGACTGGGAAAATTTCAGGTTTTCTCATACTGAAGAATCAAATACTTAGCTTTTTTTTGAAAAAGCTAAGAGCCACAAATCCATCCCTAGTGAATTTATGACTATTTCATGTTACACATTTTTTGTTAAAATTTTTGTGTGGGCCTTTAATCAAAGCCTAATTACAAAGATTTCACCAGATTTTAATTCTGAGGGTTGTTAAATGGACTCCATCGAAATATTAACTCGATATGCTAAAGGCGATCGCGAATTCGCTGGAGTACAACTGCGACGCTCTGACCTAACAGGGGCAATTTTAACCAAAGCAGACTTGAGAGATGCCGACCTGAGTGGGTCAATTCTCACCAGAACAGAACTGCGACAGGCCAACTTAACTAACGCTGACCTCACCAATGCTGACCTGATTAACGCCGACTTGTGGCGGACTAATCTGACGGGAGCTCGACTCAGCGGAGCCACCCTCTATCGTTGTCACATGAGCGGGGCAATTCTACGGGCCGCTAGTCTGCGACGAGCCGATTTGAGCGAAGTCAACTTGAAGGGAGCGGACTTGACAGGAGCCAGCCTACGCGGGGCAACTTTGCGGCGGGCCGACTTGAGCGAGGCTAACTTCACAAAGGCTGACTTGAATGGCGCAACTCTGCGGCGGGCCGACCTCAGCGAAGCCAACCTGACAGATGCAGAACTAACGAATGCGGACTTAACTAACGCCGATATGTGGCGGACTAACCTCAAGGGAGCCAAGCTGGGGCGAGTTTCGCTGCGGCGAGCCGACTTGAGTGAATCTGACTTGAGTGAAGCTGACTTGAGTGGGGCAGACCTGAGAGGGACTGACCTCAGTGGTGCCAACCTGAGTGGCTGCAACCTCACGGGAGCAAACATGATGGGTGCTGACCTCAGTGGCGCTAACTTGACAGGGGCTGATATGACTAGGGCAAGTCTGACATCAGCAAATCTAACTAACAGCAACCTGACGGGAGCGGACTTGAAAGGGATAGAGCTGCCTGATGAATTATCTAATGACAACTAAAAGAGGAATAAATGAAAGCATTCAAAAAGTTAAAAGGAGAAAACTATGAATGCTAATGAATTGCTAAGCCGATATGCTGCCGGTGAACGCGATTTTCGGGAAGTCAATCTCACGGGAGTGACGACGATTGAGAGTAGTCTTTATCAAGCTAATTTAAGCGGCGCGAATCTATCTGAGGCGAATTTGAGCCGTTGCAATTTGCGTTTTGCTAATTTAATGGATGCTAATTTGAATGGGACAATCCTAAATGGAGCCAAATTGACAGGAGCTACATTGAAAGGGGCACTCATTAATAGTATAAAGCTCAGTCAGGCTTATTTGAATCGCGCAGACTTAACGGGATTAGATCTGAGTGGGGTAGATATGAGTGAGGCTAAATTAATTGGAGCTATATTGCGGGATACAAATCTGAGTCAGGCAGATTTAAGTGCTGCCAAATTGCAGGGGGCTAATCTTGATGGAGCTATACTCATGGACACAGATTTAAGTCAGAGCAACCTCACTGGAATTAATTTAAGTAGAGCAAACTTAGTCGGAGCTGACTTGAGAGATGCTAATCTGAGTGAGGCAATTCTGTCTGGAGCATTACTAAGTTTTGCTAAACTTAGGGGAGCCGATATGAGGGCGGCGAATCTATCTGGTGCAAATCTTTACCGTGCCGATTTATATGGGGCTAGTTTTTATGCGGCGCAATTAACTCATGCTAATCTGAGAGGTGCGCTGATTCTTAATGCTGATTTCCGTGAAGCTATTTTGACTGGAACTATTATGCCTGATGGAAAGGTTAATAGCTAATAGCTAGGGGCTAGGGGCTAGGGGCTAGGGGCTAGGGAAAGAAAGGAAAGAAGGGAATAGAATAAGCTTTCAGGAAATCAGAACGTCCTAACTGCCAAGAAGGTTGCTATAACTGTTAACTGTTAACTGTTAACTGTTTTACTTTTTCTGACACGATCGCGGATAACCTCTTTTAAGATTTTAACCCGCTCTGGGTCAGCATCCGACCGCCAAAAAACACAATGATCCTTAATTTTTACCCCATATTCTCGGAGAAAATTCACCCAATCTCGACGATTTTTAATTGCACTAATATTATCTAGAATGCCTAAGTATTCCTCTTGGCGACTAAGTTGAGCAAACTTATCATATAGCGGATAGTTAGGAGTAACAAAAGTTTCCTTACGATGCAAAATCGGAGGATTACGAGAGCTAAAATATTCCTCATAGCTCACAGAAAGGTCGCGTAAATCAATGTGCATTGCCGTGTCTAAGGCTGGATGCGGATCTGTATCAAAATCGGGATAAAATAAATAGGAAATTTTCGGCGTATTAGTGTGAAACTTAATAACCGTTGCACCATCTAAGCGCCCAATTGTCCGGTTAGCACAACCTTCATATAGGCGTAGCAAAGGATCTAATTCTTCTAATGCTGAAATGTGAACTGAGAGAGATTTAGAAACTTTATAACCAATAGCACTATCTTGACAAATATCAGAAATTATGGTTGAACTTCCCAAACTATAAAGCATCAGATCCGCAAGCACACAGGCTTTTTGATAATTATCAAATAAACCCTTAATATCATTTTTAATTTGGGTAGGAAATTTACGAAATTGAGGCGAATCTCCTAAATTACTTAGAGCAATATAGACTAGCAAATCTTGGCGGCGTTTGTCAGCAATTGCTTCCCATTCTTGACCATCAGTGGCTTGTAAAATAACTTGAAAAGCGCGGTTAAAAGTCCTAAATTCATCTTTAATAATTGATTCTTCAGGTAATTCACCTTTAACCGGAAGACGGCCGCGATCGGTCATAAAAGCCATTAAAGGTGCAAGCACTTCTTCATAGTCTTCAAACCGCTTAACTTGAACGCGAATTCTGGGAGTGCTGACGCGGGATCTGAAGCGAGAAGCACGAAAATTTTGACCTTCAGCTTCATCGCGAAAAACAAAGTAAATGCCTAAAGCAACAGGAATCGAATCAACATTTAAAACTCGATCTATATAAACTTTTAACTCTTCCTGTTCATAATATTTCTGAAAAGTATTGCGGGAAGTAATTACCCCATCACCATAAGCAATGCGACCTTTATTTCTATCATCAATAAGTACCTGAGCAGCAACAATTAATACTTTCTTAGTTAGTTCCCAACTATTCACTAAAGCCTCTCGCCTTTCTCCTGGATCTTCAATTACATTAATCACATAACCGAGATTGACAATATCAGCAGAAACATGAGAAGTATCCGGCTGATAATACGGGTCCCATCCAACAGTAGTAATATTTTTTTCAGCAAGGCGTTTAACATCGCCCCCATATCCGCAACCGTAATCAAAGAAAGTCAAGCCTTCAGTAAATAAGTTTGCTTCTAGGGCCAAACGCACTGGCTTAGATAGGGAATTCCGACTCATAGCAGCTTTATGACGCTCTATTTTCGGAATGGGAAATTGATAATTTTCCTCATCTTCTCCTCTATCAAATTCAACGACTGAGTGATCGAGTTGTATTTCTACGCCTTGCCTTTCTAATAATTCTAACCACCCTTGACGAGTGCCAATAGTGCGGGTACGATCGAGGAGTCCTAATGCTTCTTCTGATTTTGTAAGTTCTGCAAATTTCTGATAGTGAGGGTAGTCAGGAGTGACAAAAGTTTCTTTCCTGTGAAGGATAGGAGGATTATCAATGTTGCTATAATCTTTATGGTTGATTTCTCCAGTTTCTACATTGACTTGAATGCTATTTTGTAACGCTGGATGAGGATCTATATCGAAGTCTGGGTAAAAAAGATAAGAAATTTTAGGCTTGTTAGTATGAAATTTAATTAGGGTAGTTTTATCTCTACAATCTATCTTACTACTGGCATAACTTTCATATAGTTTGAGTTGAGGATCTAGAGCGTTTAAAGCTGAAATGTGGACGTAAAGAGCTGTGGGTAATTTTTTCCCAATTTGGCTATTTTGGCAGAGGTTAGCAATTTGTAAATTAGGGATTGAAGATTGAGAATCCATAGAAGGAAGATGGGGAGAAGGGGGATTGGGAGAGGGGGAGAATTTTTCCTCAATTAGCCATTACCAATTACCAATTACCAATTACCAATTACCAATTCCGAGATTGAATAAAAGCCTTAACTCGTGCTAAATGGCTTGACAAAGTAGCTAATAATTCCTCTCCACCTTCAATAGTTTGTGATTCTGGTAGCGGCTGGTTTTGACAATCTCGTGCTTGACGCTCTAACCGATCCGCCAAATCTGCCATTAAGCGAACACCCACATTTGAAGAAGTTCCCTTGATTCTATGAGCTTGGTGTTCAAGGTGGCTCCAATCTTTAGCAAGTAAGGCAACTTTAGCAGATTCAATGTCTACTTGTACGCTGTCAATAAATGCTTTTAAAAGTCGCTTTGGTAAAGTAGTATTTACTCTACCTATCTGCTGCAAGCGTTTCCGATCCAATAGTAAATCTAATTCCGTATCTTCTAAAGATTCAAGGGCGTTTGTGGGTTCAATTGTCACATTGTGTGAAGCGATGATTCCACTCTCAGTTTTTATCGGACTATTTGAATTATCTGTTTCTAATGGCAAACTTTGTTCGGTTTTGATGGTTTTAATTTCATAATTATTATTGTCATTTTCAGATTGATTAGTTCTTGATTCATACTTTTTCAGCATTGCTGCTAAATCTTCTATATCGACGGGTTTGCTGAGGTAATCATCCATCCCTGCTGCCAAACATTTCTCTCGTTCTCCCGGCATTGCATGGGCAGTTAGAGCAATTATAACCGTCTTGTGAGAAGAGTTTTCTCGCTCGTTATCGGCTTCTAGCTCCCTCAATTTTTTCGTAGTGGCATAACCGTCAAGTATTGGCATTTGACAATCCATTAGCACTATGTCGTAGGATTGAGAATCGAGCATTTTTAGTGCTTCTTGACCGTTAGTAGCACAGTCGGCTTGATAGCCCAAAACGGCGAGTTGACTGAGAATTACTTGTTGATTAATATAATGATCTTCAGCTAAGAGAATTTTTACAGATGATTGATAATTAAGACTTGACGATTGATAATTGGGTGTAGTAAAATTATCCTGATTGGTGATAGAGACAGAGGAGAACTCTTTTTCCTCTTCCACTGTTTTTTCTGGTAAAAGGCGATCGCAAAACTGGGAAGCTCTTAGGGGTTTAATCAGGTAGTTAGCAGCACCTAGAGAGCAAAGTGCCTCCGCTTTGTTTCGATCGCGCAGGGAAGTCATCGGTATCAACAGAGGTGGGATCGCAAGCGATCGCACAAAAGCCGCAAACCCTTCAGCATCTAATCGCGATAGTTGCAGATCCAGAAATACCGCCGTGTAGCGATCTTCCTCCCTAGAATCTCCAGAATTCGCCTCCTCCAACACTGCTAAAGCAGCCGTCGCATCTTCCGCTTCATTGCAGTAGGCCCCCCGTGCTTCCGCGATCGCCCGCGCTACAGCCCTTGTCAGGGCACTATGAGATACCACTAGCAACCGCGTACCCGCCAGAGGCGATCGCGCGTCTCCCTCGACAGGTTGTGGCTGTATTTGCAAAGGAATTGCGAACCAAAAATTAGAACCCTTACCCACAGAAGTGCGAACCCCAATTTCGCCTCCCATCATCTCCACCAATTGTTTGCAAATCACCAAACCCAAACCCGTACCACCGTATTGTCTTGTCGGAGAACCATCGACCTGAGAAAATGACTGGAATAGCTTTTTTTGCCCTTCTGGGGAAATCCCAATTCCACTATCCCGTACAGAAAAGATCAGCTTTTTATCAACGTTTGTACTCCTCAAAGATACTCTGACCAAAACTTGACCGCGATCGGTAAACTTAATCGCATTGTTAACCAGATTTAGCAAAATTTGCCTGAGTCGTCCCGGATCGCCTTGCAACTGTCTGGGAACCGAACTTTCAATCAAAACATTCAGTTCTAAAACTTTTTCTTCAGCCGTTGCTACCACCATTTCCACCATCGATTCAATGCAAGTATCTAGATCGAAATCTAAATTTTCTAGGCGCATTTCCCCAGCTTCAATCTTAGAGAAATCGAGGATATCATTAATCACAGAAAGTAAATGTTCTGCACTCCGATAAATTGTCTGAGCGTATTCCCTTGATTTCGGCTCTAGGGAAAGACGTAGCAACAATTGTGCCATCCCCAAAACTCCATTCATAGGAGTACGAATCTCGTGGCTCATGTTAGCCAAAAATTGTGATTTGACCCGACTCGCCTCGATCGCAGCTTCCCGCGCTTCTACCAACTCATTAATGCGATCGCTAACTAGGACAATCCCCCCAACTTCACCATCTGGATCGTACCAGGGGTGAATCGCCCAACGCAGGAAAACAGTAGAGCCATCCTCACGTTTCCAAGCATCTTCACTCACTGAGACCACCTCACCAGTCAGCGATCGCTCGTGCATCGTCTTCCATCGATCGGGAGTATCTGGTAATACTTCATAATAGCTACGATTGAGTATCGATTGCCCTTCTAAATTATATTGAGTCAGCCACCTTTGAGAGTGAGCCTGATAGCGCATTTCTTTATCAAACATCGCCATCGGCACCGGCACACAAGCGATAATTTGACGAAGTTGTTGGCGTTCCCTTTCTAGAGCCGCTTCTGCCAATTTGCGATCGCTAATATCACTAATAATACCCGCCATCCGTAGCGCTTTACCCTGGTGATTTCGTTGCGCTTTACCCCTGCCAGTACAGTAGCGATAGATAGCCGAAGAATGCAGCAGGCGAAATTCCACATTATATTCTGTTCCCGTCTCTAAATGAGCTTCAAGAGCTTTTCTTGTACTGTCAGAATCCTCTGGATGAAGGCGATTGAAAAAAGCCTCAATCGCACTCCCAAATTCAGAGCGCGATAAACCCACTATTTCCAACAAGCGATCGTTCCAATAAACCTCATTTTTGCTTAAATCCCAGTCCCAAATCCCATCATTAGCACCTTCAAGAACTAATCTGTAGCGCTCTTCACTTTCTTTTAGTTTTTGCGAAGCTTGCATAGCTTTAGTTTCGGCGCGGTAAATTCTAATCGCATTTTGCAAGCTTCGAGACAAATTTTCTGGAGATAACTTAGCTTTAGCAATATAATCGGAAGCACCCGCTTTCATCACTTCTACAGCAATTTGTTCATCCCCTTGACCAGTTAACACAATTAAGGGGATTTTAATACCTATTTCCCGAATAGCTTTCACCAAAGTTAAACCATCTCCATCTGGCAAGCGGTAGTCGAGGAAGGCGCAATCAAATGGTTTTGTTATCGGCTTTTCTTCCGCAGAATTGGTTAGCTCGCTATGAGCAGCCAACAGCAGCAATTTTGCCTCTTCACTTCCCCCAGCTTCGGCAACTTCCACTCGCAAACCTGCAATTTTTAACGCTCGGCGGACTGCCATCCGATCGACTTCATCGTCATCAACTATCAAAACCTTTAGAACTTCTTCCATAATTAATTGTTATTTGTTATTTGTTATTTGTTATTTGTTAGTTGTTAGTTGTTAGTTGTTATGCTTAGGGGTTATTTTTGGGTTGTTATAGCAACCGCCAAGGTGGTTAGAACATTCTGGTTCCCTGAAACTCGCTGATTCTATTCCCTTCTTCCCCTAGCCCGTAGTCCCTAATCCTTAGTCCCTAGCTATAATGGTTAGTTGCTAGTTTTTAATTGTCAGTTTTTAGTTGTTGGTTTTTAGGCGATCGTTTCCAACTCTTAGCTGTTAATTACTAATTCTTAGATTGCTACTAACCACTAACCACTAACCACTAACCATTAACCATTAACCATTAACAATTTAAGGCATTTCACTTAGCATCCAGTATTTATTTAGCGTCGCAATCGTTTCCACAAAATTAGAGAAAGTCACCGGTTTGAGAATATAGCCCGCTACATTAAGATTATAAGCTTCTACTTTATCTCTATCTTCATTAGAAGTTGTTAAAACAATCACCGGAATCGACTTCAGCTTATCGTCTAGCCGTAACTCCCGTAAAAACTCTATTCCATTCATTTTAGGCATATTCAAATCCAACAACACCAAGCGGCGCAAGGAAGGAACCGCCAGTCCCTCTCCCTCGCCGCGCAGCATAGCCAGTGCCTCCAGACCATTTGCTGCCATATAGAGGGGATTAATGATATTATTCTTTTTAAAGGCTCGGCGGATGTTCATCACATCAACTTCATCGTCCTCTACCAGTAAAATGTGGATCGTTTTTTCTTCCATAATAAACCTCTTGAATGTATGGCAACTCCCTAGCAATACCCACAGGCAGCAAACTTAGGCACAACAATTAAAGTTACCGTCAAATTGCATCGCTCGGAGTAGTGGTCATTGACTTCAAAGCCAAGTTTCATTATAATCATAATAGTTTCAGTCGTTCCAGAGAAATTTGACATAACTTTAAAGCAAGTCGAATTAACAACTAAAATTTGTTCCCATGAGAGAGAGTTTTTAATATTATTAAAAATGCCAACCGACTCGGATTTACTCCGTTTCTTTGTCTGCATCCAGATTTCGCAAATATATCTTGGGAGTGAGAAGCATTGCAGCAGTAAATCTCTGGTGTCTTTCCAATAACTTATCGACCGGAATGCTTCGCCCCCTAAAAAATTGGGATACTCGCGTTTTTTGTTACTCTATGCAATTATAGACAAGTTTTAGTATGCTAATCAACATCTCTTACGCATCCCGTTCGATCGGCCTAACGGCAGATTAAGCCAACAACAGCGGGAACGTTAAGTAAATCCACCTAGTTAAACATAAAATACGAATGGCTAAAAAGCTTGCTGTATAAGCATTCTTTCTTGCTTCATCCGACTTCCATCGAACTTCTACTTAGAATGTCCAACCCAAATCTAAAAACTCAAATCCCCATGTCCCCCGACAGCAAAATATACGAAGGCAAAGCCAAAATCCTCTACACCACAGATGACAGCGAGATTTTACTCACCCATTTCAAAGACGACGCTACAGCCTTTAACGCCCAAAAACGCGGCACCATCGCCGGTAAAGGCGAAATTAACTGCGCCATATCCAGCCACCTATTTCAGCTACTCGAAGCCAAAGGTATTGCCACCCACTTTATCGACTGCCCCACCCCCAACCAGATGCGAGTCCGCCGCGTCCAGATTTTCCCCTTAGAAGTTGTAGTCAGGAACATTGCCGCAGGTAGTCTGTGCCAACAAACCGGACTGGCACTAGGTACAGCGATCGCTCCAGCCCTAGTGGAATTTTATTATAAAAATGACGCTTTGGGAGATCCCCTATTAACCCGCGATCGCCTATTATTCATGCAGCTAGCAACCCCCTATCAACTCGAAGAACTACAAGCCGCCGCCCGTCAAATTAATGAAATTCTTAAGGTATTTTTCAACGAGTGCGGCATTACCCTGGTAGACTTCAAACTGGAATTTGGCCTCGATCGCGATCGCAAACTCATCCTCGCAGATGAAATCAGTCCCGACACCTGTCGCCTCTGGGATCGGTCGGAAACCGACCCCGACAAGCGGGTAATGGACAAAGACCGATTCCGCCGCGATTTAGGCTCAGTAGAGACAGCTTATCAACAAGTCCTCCAGCGGGTTTTAGCCCAAAACGTTTAGACTCCCTTGCCAATGCGGTACAATTGCAAAGTTTGTCTAAGAACAGTTAACAGTTAACCGTTAACAGTTAACCGTTAACAGTTAACAGTGGTGTGTGGAATGTCCAAAAATTAAAATAAAAATGCGCTTATCTGCTGTTTTAGTAGCAGTTTTTACTGCTTCAGCAACTTTCGGATTATCAAACTCCGCAAATTGCCAAACATCCTCCCCTGAGCCTTCAGAAGCAGGTTTAACACCTAGCTCTGTAAAGCCTTCCACTTTGCCTAACTTATCCATATTCACTCAAAAACCAGGAGAGGTAATATTCAAAAAAGCTCCCAAAAAGTCATTGCAGGCTAGTAAATACCCGACTTTTTTGGAAAACTTTGTTGTCAGTGACAAAGGCGAAAACAACGATATATTTTTGCTAGAAAAGAGTCCAAGCAAGCCGGAAAATACAATTGGTTGGATTGAAGAAAGTAAAACCAAACTAGCAAGAGATTCAACAAAAATCTCTCAATCTAACCAAGAGCAAAAACTGACCAAGAATAGCGAAACATATCAATTTAAACAAAGCGAAACCACATCAAATCGAGGCTTGGAGAATACCACTTCACCCAAGCGAAACCCTGCATTAGACGGCACACCTGTAGGCTACGTCCCCCATTCTCCCAGGGATATCGCCCAAGCTCCATCGCCGTCCGATAACCCCGCTCCAGAGTCCCCCACCCCCCCAGTAGAAATCCCAGCACCAACCCTAGAAGCCCCTCAAGCGCCACCAATACCAAGAACAACACCGGCACCTCCTACAGGGCAATCGGATTCCCAAGTGTTAGTTGCTGAAGTTGTTGTCAGCGGGGTAGAAGGTGAACTCGAAGATCAAGTCTACCGAGTCATCAGCACTCAACCAGGGCGCACCACAACCAGAGCCCAGCTACAACAAGACATTAACGCGATTTTTGCTACTGGCTTTTTTAGAAATGTCCGGGCTGTACCGGAGGATACCCCTTTGGGGGTACGAGTAACCTTTATCGTCCAGGCAAACCCCATACTGCGGGGAGTGACAATCACTGGCCAGCAAGTTCTACCACAAAGCGCGATCGACGAAGCCTTTCGCGATCAATACGGCAAAATTCTCAACCTTCGGCAATTTGAGGAGGGAGTGAAAAAAATCAATAAGTGGTATCAAGACAATGGCTATGTTTTGGGCCAGGTGACAGATGCGCCCCAGGTGTCTGATGACGGTAATGTGACGCTACAAGTAGCAGAAGGCATAGTTGAAGCAGTAGAAGTCCGCTTTTTGAATAAGGAGGGTGAGGCAACAGATGCTAAGGGGCAACCGATTAAAGGCAATACTCGCGAGTTTATTATTACCCGCGAGGTGGAACTCAAGCCAGGGGAAGTTTTTAATAGAAATAAAGCTGAAAGGGATCTCAGGCGAGTATTTGGTTTGGGGATTTTTGAAGACGTGCGCCTTGCCCTAGAACCGGGTGCTACAGACCCCCGTAAGGCACGGGTAATCGTGAATGTGATTGAAAAGAATACCGGTTCTCTGGCGGCAGGTGCAGGGCTGAGTTCTGCTACTGGGCTGTTTGGTACCATCAGTTACCAGGAACAAAATCTGGGTGGAAATAACCAGCGGTTAGGGGCTGAGTTGCAAATAGGGGAAAGAGCAACGCTGTTTGATGTCAGCTTTACTGACCCCTGGATTGCTGGCGATCCCTATCGTACTTCTTATACTGTGAATGCGTTCCGCCGTCGATCGATTAGTGTGATTTTTGATGGTGGGGACAATGAGGTACGCTTGCCAAATGGCGATCGCCCTCGTATTCTTCGTACTGGCGGCGGATTGAGTTTTACCCGCCCTCTGGAACGAAATCCTTTTGCTGATTCTGAGTGGGTGGCTTCTGTTGGGTTTCAGTATCAGCGGGTATCAATTCGCGATCGCAATGGCAATGTTAGATCGCGGGACGAAGATGGCAACAAGCTGAGTTTTAGTAATTCTGGTTCTGATGATTTGTTGACACTACAAGCAGGAGTTGTACGCGATCGCCGTAACGATCCTCTGCGCCCCACTAGCGGTTCAGTGCTGCGCTTTGGAATGGAACAGTCTGTGCCAGTAGGATCGGGAGCGATCTTGTTTAACCGCATTCGAGGCAGCTACAGTTATTACCTCCCAGTACGTTACACTCGCTTTGCCACAGGCCCTCAAACTCTAGCTTTTAACGTTCAAGCTGGTACGATTTTGGGCGATTTACCTCCTTATGAAGCTTTTGCCCTTGGCGGCGCTAATTCTGTCCGAGGCTACGATGAAGGAGACGTTGGTGCCGGTCGCAGTTTTATCCAAGCTACCGCTGAGTATCGCTTCCCGATTATTTCTTTTGTCGGTGGAGCCCTGTTTGTCGATGCGGCTAGCGATCTGGGTACTGGTGGCAGTGTTCCGGGCGATCCCGCAGGTGTCAGAGGTAAGCCTGGAAGCGGTGTAGGAGCTGGTTTTGGTGTGCGGATTCAATCTCCTCTGGGCCCGATCAGAATAGATTATGGATTTAATGTAGATGGTGGTAGCAGATTACACTTTGGAATTGGTGAAAGGTTCTAAATTTGTTAGTTGTTAGTTGTTAGTTGTTAGTTGTTGGTTTTCACTAAATCAGCAATAGGACTTACGCAGACTTTGCGTAACGCCGCCCTCTGGGCGGTTTCTTTACCGCCCAGAGGGCGGCGTTACAGATATTTTTGGGTAAGCAATTAGCAATTGGCAATTAGCAATTACCAATTACCAATTACCAATTACCAATTACCAATTACCAATTACCAATTATGTCTGTTGACAAACAGTACACTTTAGCAGACGAATTTCAAATGTCGGGGATTGGTCTACATAGCGGCGTGCAGGTGAGCGTCCGAGTTTTACCTGCGATCGCAGATGCAGGACGCTATTTTGTTCGCATTGACCTCCCCAGTTCTCCCATAATTCCAGCGCGACTAGAAACAGTAAGTCAAACCACTCTCTCAACTGAACTAAGCAACGGAAACGCGGCCGTCCGTACTGTAGAGCATCTATTGGCAGCTTTAACCGCTATGGGAGTTGACAACGCTCACATTGAAATCGACGGCCCCGAAGTCCCTTTGCTAGACGGTTCAGCCCAAAATTGGGTAGAGGCGATCGCTTCCGTCGGATTAGTCCCCGTTAGCGATCGGCAAACAGAAACCTCTTCCCAGTTAACAGTCAACAGCCAACAGTTAACAGTTAACAGTCAACAGTTAACAGTTAACAGTCAACAGTTAACAGTTAACAGTCAACAGTTAACAGTTAACAGCCCCATCTGGGTTCACCAAGGGGATGCCTTCGCCGCCGCCTTACCATCGCCGTCTACTCGTTTTAGCTATGGAATTGATTTTGATATCTCCGCGATCGGCAATCAATGGTACAGTTGGTCGCCAGAGGTAGAAAGTTTTGAAGAGGCGATCGCCCCCGCTCGCACCTTCGCCCTTGCCCATCAAATAGATCAACTACGGCAAGCAGGTTTAATCAAAGGTGGTAGCCTTGATAATGCCCTTGTCTGCGATCGCACTGGATGGCTCAATCCACCCTTAAGATTTCCAAATGAACCAGTCCGTCATAAAATTTTAGACTTAGTAGGGGATCTGAGTTTGTTGGGAACCTTGCCTCAAGCTCACTACCTGGCCTACAAAGCCAGCCACAACCTCCACGTCCAACTAGCCAAAGCTATCAGCTCTCAGCAATGAGCCGCGATATCAGTAACTTAAGAACGAAGGCGATCCCACTCTTCCTGTCCGGCAAACACTTCACTACTCCCCCAAGCAATGTCCACGCTGACTGACGCAAACACAACCACTGCCTCTACTGCCGAACCTGTCCACACCCAAAATGGTCAGGTAACTGCTACTAAACCGATTCTCACTGCTGAAGAAATTCATAAACTATTGCCCCACCGCTATCCCTTTGCATTGGTAGACAGGATAGTAGAATACGTACCGGGGGAACGGGCAGTTGGCATTAAAAATGTCACTTTTAACGAGCCACATTTTCAAGGGCATTTCCCCGGTCGTCCGATTATGCCTGGGGTGTTAATTGTGGAGGCAATGGCTCAAGTTGGCGGCGTGGTACTCTCTCAGTTACCCGACGTTGAGCAAGGATTATTTATGTTTGCCGGCATTGATAAAGTCCGGTTCCGCCGTCCCGTTGTACCAGGCGATCGCTTGGTAATGACTGTACAATTACTCTGTGTCAAACGCCGTCGCTTTGGTAAAGTCCAGGCTCGTGCTGAAGTTGACGGTCAACGAGTTTGTGAAGGAGAACTGATGTTCTCAATCGTTGATTAAATCTGTTAACAGTTAACCGTTAACCGTTAACTGGTAATTTTTAGCTCTTAATCGCCATTAGTCAACAGTCAACAGTCAACAATAAACAAAAAACAGTTAACAGTTAACAGTCAACAGTTAACAGTTAACAGTTAACAGTTAACAATAAACAGCTAAAAATTGACAAATGCCTACCCTGATTCACCCAACGGCTGTGATTCATCCCGCCGCTCAACTGCACCCCACTGTGCAGGTGGGAGCATATTCCGTAATTGGGGAAAGAGTTAAAATCGGCCAAGATACAACAATTGGCGCTCATGCGGTATTGGAAGGGCCGCTGGAAATAGGAGCTCGCAATCAAATCTTCCCAGGAACGGCTATCGGTTTGGAACCTCAAGATTTGAAATATGACGGCGCTCCAAGTTGGGTAAAAATTGGCGACGACAACCGAATTCGGGAGTATGTAACAATTAATCGCGCAACTCAAGCAGGTGAGTATACTGCGATCGGCAATGGCAATTTACTGATGGCTTACGTCCACGTAGCTCACAACTGCGCGATCGAAGATAATGTGGTGATTTCTAATTCTGTAAGTCTGGCAGGCCACGTTCACATTGAATCGCGGGCGGTTATTGGCGGAATGGTGGGGATTCACCAGTTCGCTCGGATTGGTAAAATGGCAATGGTCGGAGGAATGAGCCGGATCTCTCAAGATGTGCCGCCTTTTATGCTAGTAGAGGGGAATCCGGCAAGGGTGCGATCGCTTAACTCGGTCGGCATCAAACGTGCAGGTTTAACAGAGGCAGATTACCACATTTTGAAAAAGGTATTTCGCATTCTTTACCGTTCTGGAAATAGTCTCAATGAAGCTTTGGAGCAGTTCAGTTTATTGCCAGAAAATGAACATTTGCAACACTTGCAACACTTCTTCCAAGAATCTATTACCGTTGGCAGACGTGGCCCGACTCCGGGTATGAAAAAAAAGCATGAAGATGAATAAATAGTTAACTGTTAACGGTTAACTGTTAACTGTTAACGGTTAACTGTTAACCCTTATTTCTAAATAAATTAATGGCGCGGATATTTATTAGCACTGGCGAAGTTTCAGGGGATTTACAAGGGTCTTTGTTAACTCAAAGTCTCAAGCGCCAAGCTGCTGTAAATAACTTAGACTTAGAAATTGTCGGATTAGGTGGCTCGCGCATGGCTAATGCTGGCGCTAACATTTTAGGTGATACTGCGGGTATTGGCTCAGTCGGCATTTTAGAATCATTGCCCTACATTTTGCCAACTCTCCAACTTCAGCGCCAAGCTAAACAATACCTACAAATAAACCCGCCGGATTTAGTCGTATTAATTGACTACATGGGCCCCAATCTTAGTATTGGTAGTTATATCCGCCGTCGTTGGCCAAAGGTGCCAATTATCTGGTATATTGCACCTCAAGTTTGGGTTTGGTCTCCCCCTTGGCAGGATACGGCGCGAATTGTATCGATCGCAGACCAATTTCTGGCCATTTTCCAGGAGGAAGCGGATTATTTTCAAAGGCTAGGGGCCAATGTCTCTTGGGTTGGACATCCTTTGGCGGATCGGATGGAAAGTGCACCTAGTCGGGAAAGTGCCCGCGCTAGTTTGGGGATTGAGGAGGAAGAAGTGGCGATCGCACTGATTCCCGCTTCCCGACAGCAAGAAATTAAGTATCTAATGCCGGCAATATTTGAGGCTGCTCAAATTATCCAGAATAAACTACCTCAAGTTCATTTCTGGATTCCTTTATCTAGGGAAGCGCTTCGTCAGCCAATTCAACAGGCTATTGAGGATTATGGCTTGGAAGCGACCCTTTTAGATGGTCAAACTCTCGAAATTTTGGCGGCTGCTGACTTAGCGATCGCTAAATCTGGTACAGTTAATTTAGAAATAGCTTTACTTAACGTTCCTCAAATTGCTATCTATCGCGTCAACCCCATAACTTATTGGCTTGCCCGCAAAATTCTTAAGTTTTCTATCCCCTTTATGTCGCCGCCCAATTTGGTACTCCAAAAGGAAATTGTGCCAGAGTTACTGCAAGAACAAGCGACTGCTGAGAATATAGTATCTCAAGCAATGGAACTGCTTGTCAACCCTGAGAGACGGAGACAAATGCTAGCAGATTATCGGGAAATGAGAGAAAGTTTAGGAGGAGTGGGAGTCTGCGATCGCGCCGCTGATTCTATTCTTCAAATCCTAATTAATAGTCTTGGCTAAACAGCTAAATTATAATTTCTGTAATCGTTAATATTTAATCCACTAATGGTTGAAAATAATCCGCTTAAATATCGACCCATTGGCGTTGATTTTTTTTGCGGCGCAGGCGGTATGACTTTAGGGTTTGAACAAGCAGGTTTTGATGTACTAGCATCAATTGAAATTGACCCGATTCATTGTGCTACTCATCAATATAATTTTCCCTTTTGGACTGTATTTTGTCAGAGTATTATTGATATAACTGGAGCCGAAATCAGACAAAAATCAGCCATTGGCGATCAAGAAATTGATGTAGTTTTTGGGGGCCCGCCCTGTCAAGGTTTTTCATTAATTGGTAAACGTTCCCTCGAAGATCCTAGAAATTCGCTGGTTTTTGAATTTATCCGGTTAGTTATAGAATTGAATCCTAAGTATTTTGTAATAGAAAATGTGGGGGGTATGGCCATCGGACATCACAAAAATTTTATTGCCGAAATAATTAATGAATTTAGGGGAAATGGTTATCAAATAGAAGAAAATTATCAGATACTCAATGCTGCTGAATATGGAGTACCACAAAAACGCGAAAGATTATTTTTATTAGGATGTCGAAATGATTTGAATTTACCAACTTATCCCCAAGCATTTACTAAACCTGCAAGTAGAAAAGCCTCTCATTCTGAATTACCAGATAGTCCGAATGTGTGGGATGCTCTGCGAGATTTGCCGCAAGTGGAAAATTATATAGAATTGTTAGAAAAAGATTGGGTAGAAATTTCTGAGGACGATTACGGTAAAGCTAGTGATTATGGTAAAATACTTCGCGGTATTTCTTCAGTAGATAGCGATTACTCCTACAAAAGAATTTACAATAAAAGGCTATTAACATCAAGTTTAAGAACAAAACATAATGCGGAATCGAAAGAAAGATTTGCCTTCACTAAACCGGGAAAAGTGGAACCAATCAGCCGTTTTCACAAACTAGATTTTGATGGAGTTTGTAATACATTGAGAGCTGGAACTGCAAGTAATAGAGGTGCTTTCACTTCTCCTAGACCGATTCATCCATATACTCCGAGATGTATTACTGTTAGAGAAGCTGCACGGCTGCATTCTTATCCTGATTGGTTTAGATTTCATGTGACAAAATGGCATGGATTTAGACAAGTGGGAAACTCAGTTCCGCCACTTTTAGCAAAGGTAGTAGCATCAAAGATTGTTGAAGCTTTGAATGTGAATCCGGTTAAACCTACAGAGATCAAAGAGTTGGGAGATGAAAAATTACTGAGAATGGATATGTCTGAAGCTGCTTATTATTATGGTGTTGATCCGGGGGTGATAGAACGTAGAGTTAGGAAAATAGATGAGGTGGAAACATAAAAAATTGGGTGTTTTTCCCCAGAACAGAAACCGGGTTTCTTAATTTAATCTTGGGTAGGCCGCAAAAATTGTCGCAGAAACCCGGTTTCTTACGTAGATTTTGAGGTTGGTGAGGGTGCGGGGTGTAACTTCTGTGGATTTGGGGCAGTGGTGTTTTTTGACGAGTTGCAGGTAGATGTCGGCGGCGGGGTTATCGCGGTTATCGAATTTGCTGCTGTCGATGCAGAGGAGTTGCAGGGTTTGGTGGAGGTTGGTTTCGGTGAGTTGGGGCGTTGCTATGGCATGATTAAAATTAGCTCAGTATCGCGAGGGTTAGTAAATGATGACGTTTAATGATGTAGTTGGTCGCCTTGGGAGCAGTTTGAGAGGATGATTAGAGTTATGAAAAGAAGCTTACTTATACTGGCTATTATCTCATTTATTTCTGTCATAGCTTTGCCTGTTAAGGCTATAGAAACTAGGTGTGGATGGTTGGCAAATCCCACGCCGGCAAATTGGTATTTAAGAGACAGAGATGGTACTTGGCTTATTTCCAGCCAAGGGGGATATCAAGCCGGAGGAATGGATAATCTTCCTAGTGACGAAAAGGAATATGTTAAAACCAATGGTTATCACGGATATGGGTGTGCTTGTTTAAATGTGTCAACAGATAGTAATCGGATGAGGATTACCATGATTCAAGGTGGCGAAGCATTACCACTCTCGACTTGTCGCGAAGATCCAAATTTGCCAAAAGAATGAAATTAAAGCTATAAATCATGGGCGATCGCTACACCCGCTGGATGGCGATCGCGCTCCTATCTTCTTAGGAATAATTTTTTTATATTTAAACTAAAATTAACCACTATGGTATCTGCCACACCTTAACAGTTTTGTCATAACTTCCGCTTACCAGAGTTTTGCCATCTGGACTAAAAGCAACTGATTCAACGTATGATTGATGCCCAAAAAATACACGCATTTCCATACCAGTTTCTACATCCCACAGTCTAATAGTTTTGTCATCACTAGCACTAGCAAGAGTTTTACCATCAGGACTAAAAGCCAGCGCTGTTACATTGTCAGTATGACCAAAAATCTCATCAATTGGCTTTCCAGTTCGCCAATTCCAAATAATAATATTATTATCATCGCTACCACTAGCTAAAATTTGACTATCTGGGCTAAAGGTGAAAGCCCGTACACACTCTTTATGTCCTTCTAAAGTGCGAAATTCCTTTCCTTTTTTCCAATTCCATAACTTCACATTTTTGTCACATCCTCCACTAGCAATAACTTCATCAACTGGACTAAAGGCAAGAGATTTAATCTCGTTCGACTGTGCGGGAAATGTGAGTATATTTTTGCCTGTTTTCCAGTCCCATAATTTAATAGTTTTGTCATTTCCACTACTAGCTATAACTTCACCATCTCGACTGAAAGCAATAGATGTAACCTGATTGGAATGTTTCATTTGCTCAGTCTTAATTTCTTCCCCTGTCGTTATATCCCATACTTTCACAGTTGAGTCACTACTACCACTGGCAATAATTTTACCATTAGGATTAAAGGCAATTGACTGAATCGAATTATTTGTCAACGATGAAGGATGCGAAAAAGTTTTTAGTTCTTTTCCAGTTTTGATATCCCATAGTTTGATCGTTGAATCATCACTACCACTGGCTATAATCTTGCCATCAGGACTAATAGCTACTGCCTGAACTCCTGCCACTACGCCTGAATGATTCAAACTAAGCATAGGAATACATGATTGGTTGCTAATTTGGTTGTAGTTGGGATTAAGTTTGATTACTTGATTACATTTGTTAATCGCCTCTGGATATTTCCCGAAATTAGCTAATGCCACTGCCCAGTTATAATAAGCCTCAACGTAATTAGGTGAGCGTTTTGTAGCTTCTTTAAAATCATCAATCGCTTTTTGATATTGTTTCAAATTTAAGTAAGCTAAACCTCGTTTATAGTAAGCATCAGCACGATAATTTTCAGCATCTTGTTGCTTGCTTTCAATTGCTTTCGTAAAATCCTTGATTGCTGCTTTATATTCTCCTTTTTCTCCCAGTATAGAACCTCGCATAATAAAAGCAACGGGATAATCAAGATATTTAGATAATGCGCTGTTCAAATCTTTAATTGCATTCTGAACATCTCCACTGACTAGATATATCGGTGCCCTAGCTAAATAAGCATCGTAATATTCAGGATTGCGGTTAATTGCTTCAGTTAAATCATTAAAAGCTGATTGAAAGTCACCAAGCTTAATATAAACTAGCGCTCGTCCAACTAAAGGTTCTACATAACTATTTTGATTAGCAACAAATTTAGGAGTTGCTTTTAGCGCACTACTATAGTTATCTAAAGCAAAATGTTGAGATTTAAAAGCTTTTGCTTCTTCAATTATTGGCAGATTGATCTGATCATCTCCTAATTCTGAATAGGCGCGACCTCTGCTTGCAAATGCTTCAGCAAAATTATTATCTAATTTCAGAGCTTCGCTATAGTAAGATAATGCTTTTGAGTAATCACCTACTTTAGCCGCTTCTACTCCCTGATTAAACACTTTAACTGCCTCATATAATTCTTTATCTTGGCTAACATTAATTTGAATAAAGTTAAATTCTTTAATTGTTACAAAAAAATTAAATATTCCGAAAGAACTTCCAGTTAAATTTAATAGGCTAATCCCACCGATTAAAGAACTATATAAATTAACATTATCCAATAAAGAGTTATTAGTAGTATTTTTTCCTAAGAGAATATTGCCATTATTGTTCAAGTTAACATCTGGGAAAAAAGAACTACCAGAAGTTATAGTAGATATAAAAGTAGAGGCAATATTTTTTGAAGTCCTCAAGATATCTTTTACTTGTTTTAGGGATAAAATTTGATTTAGTGATGGTACTTCATCTGCCCAAGCTGATCTGATCGTAATTCCAGGGATAGCTATACCTGTAATAGCCAAAATAAATGTTAACAAAATGGTAAATACTAACTGGCAAATTCGATGTGTTTTGTTTACAACAAGAGTTTTCAGTTTTTGGGTCAAGTTAGCCAATAGCACAATCGCTACAGTAGTTAAATCCATATTGAGTCTCACATCCCTGGCGCTAATAAATATACCACTGCTCAGTTTAGCATGAACTTAGGCAAAATTTGTCTTTTTGCCCCCCTGCTCCCAAAATCTGGGAAGGAAGCTTTTTATGACCGGCAAAATTTGGTGGAACTGGAAAAGACCCTATATGGCAAATTGATGACAAAAACATTATGGGAGATTTGCAAGCTGTCCAATATAGCCCCACGCACGTTAGCATCTTACCAAGAGTTACAATGTCTCTGGAAAGGTACGAGACAGCATTAGCAAACACCCAAAATGATTGGGAAAGAGTTGATTAACCTCATATATCATAGGAGTCTATAACAATGGCGTGGATATTCAGTTTATCGGCAGAGTGTGGCTCCGATCAAAGCAATGTCAATAAATTTGCTCAACACTTTGAGGGAAGAGAATGGATACTCTCAAATGGTCGCCAATGCCTATGTCGCACAGACACTTTTCAAGATAGTTCACAAAATTGGTGGTGTCGCGTTTATCCCAATAATATTAGTGAACTAGGAATAGACAGCCCAGAAAGTGCTTACGTAATGACAGAGTTAGGGATTTTATTCTATCAAACTCTCCGGTTTGCTCCTTCGTTTCGTTATGCTTTGGTGGGTGTTGAAGTTGATGAATTTAGAACCTATAGTGAACTTATGGAAGATTTGCCTAATTTATCTCTTCCCGGATTAGTTTTAGCCAAAGAACTTACTCATGGACTAGAAATATTACCACTTTTCCGAACCTTTAGTTCTAGTTATATTTGGCAACCCTACGAGGGGGAAATCTATAATCCATTAATGTCATCCCCAGACTTAAAAAATAAGCTGAATGAGCTTCTAGCAGTAAGTTGAATTTAATTCCTTCTCCCATCGCCCATCACCCATACCGCAAAAACCCAACAGCGCCCCGAACACCCACTGGGGGCCAGGGAACAACCTCGGATCTAAAGTTACCCTAAAGTTCAGCCACCTTTTAGAAAAGCATTCCTAATATAGAAGTTAGAGAGAATCCGCTCTTAAGAGCAGAGCTCAAGCCTGCTTACCCAAACTGAGAGCTACTAGACAGGGAGGATATCAAAATTATGGTGAACGCACAGAAAGGGGAAACCCACCTGGGTGCGAGCGAACAGGTAGAATCCTTAGACCGCGAATGCACAACTCTATCGCGTCACGTCTTAGAGCAACTTCACAGCTTCTCAGCAGACGCTCAGGATCTTAGCGCTCTGATGAATAGAATTGCCCTCGCCGGTAAACTCATCGCCCGCAGACTCAGCAGAGCTGGATTGATGGAAGATGCCTTGGGGTTTACTGGAGCGGTGAATGTTCAAGGAGAATCCGTCAAAAAGATGGATCTTTATGCCAACGAGGTATTTATCTCGGTATTCAAGCAAAGCGGCCTAGTCTGTCGCCTAGCTTCCGAGGAAATGGAAAAACCTTATTACATTCCCGAAAATTGTCCCCTGGGACGCTACAGCCTACTTTACGATCCCCTCGATGGCTCATCCAACCTTGACATTAATTTGAATGTCGGTTCTATTTTCTCCATCCGTCAGCAAGAAGGAAGCGATGAAGATGGATTAGCCCTCGATTTGCTGCAAGAGGGGCGAAAACAGATTGCTGCGGGCTATGTCCTCTACGGCCCCAGCACGATGCTAGTTTATTCTATCGGTAAGGGAGTTCACTCGTTTACCCTTGACCCTAGTTTGGGGGAGTTTATTTTATCGAGCGAAAATATCCAGGTTCCAGATCACGGCCCGATTTACAGCGTAAATGAAGGCAATTTTTGGCAGTGGGAGGAATCAATTCGGGATTACATTCGCTACGTACATCGTCACGAAGGTTATACGGCCCGCTACGGTGGAGCTTTGGTGGGCGATTTTCACCGAATTTTGCTGCAAGGTGGCGTGTTTTTGTATCCTGGAACTGTCAAGAAACCGGAGGGTAAATTACGCTTGCTGTACGAATCGGCTCCTTTAGCTTTTTTGATCGAGCAAGCAGGTGGACTGGCAAGTACGGGAACTGAGGACATTATGGATGTGGTGCCGACAAAACTGCACGAGCGCACCCCCTTGATTATCGGCAGCAAAGAAGATGTAGAGCTGGTTAAGTCGTTTATTAAAGAGCACTTGCGCTCTGAAAACCATTGACTAAGTAATGGTTAACAGTTAACAGTTAACCGTTAACTGTTAACTGTTAACTGTTAACAATTAACAAATTAGGAGTGAAACAATGAATCATCTGTTAGAAATTGAAGAACTCGGTCAAAGCATTTGGATGGACAACTTGACTCGCAATCTGATTGAGTCAGGGGAACTCAAAGAAATGATTGAGAGCCGGGGGTTGCGGGGGATTACTTCTAATCCAGCGATTTTTGAGAAGGCGATCGCAGGTAATGCGATCTACGATGCTGATATCGAAGCAGGCATCCGCGCCAAGAAATCGGTGCTGGAAATTTACGAGTCTCTGGTGTTTGAGGATATCCGTCACGCTTGCGACATCTTCGGCCCAGTTTATCAAAAGTCAAAGAGTTTAGATGGTTACATCAGCATTGAAGTGCCACCAACGATCGCCAATGATACAGAAAGTACAATCAGCGAAGCTCTACGGTATTATCAGGCGATCGGCAAAGAGAATGTGATGATTAAAATTCCCGGAACCACAGAAGGCTTACCGGCGGTGGAACGAGTAATTGGTGAAGGCATCAATGTCAACGTGACGCTGCTGTTTTCGGTGGAAAGCTATGTTAATAGCGCTTGGGCTTACATTCGGGGTTTGGAAGCTTTTGCCGCCAAAGGTGGAGATGTCAGCAAGGTTTCCTCCGTTGCGAGTTTCTTCCTGAGTCGAATTGATAGCAACATTGATGCTCAGATTGACCAGAAACTCAAAGGTGTAACCGATATCTCGCTCAAAGCCAAGCTGGAGGCGGTAAAGGGGAAAATCGCGATCGCCAATGCCAAAATCGCTTACCAGAAATATAAAGAGATTATTGCGAGCGATCGCTGGCAAGCCTTAGCAGCCAAAGGCGCAAAAGTGCAAAGGTTATTGTGGGCATCCACTGGAACTAAAAATCCAGCTTACAGCGATGTCATGTATGTAGATGAATTAGTGGGGCCCGAAACCGTCAACACCTTACCACCGGCCACCATTGAAGCCTGTTTCGATCATTGCGATGTTGCACCTCGGATCGAGAGTAACGTTCAGGAAGCTTACAACGTGGTTGAAAGTCTCACAGATCCCGACATCAACATCAACCTTGACCAAGTAATGACAGACTTACTCCTAGATGGCATTGACAAATTCGTGCAACCCTTCCAATCCCTGATGAAATCCTTGGAAGATAAGGTGCAACGGTTGGCCGCCGTTTAGTTTTGGGAACTGTAATCGCTGAGGCAGAAGCATTCAGGAGTCAGGATAGAAAATAGTAAGAGATACCAAACTCACCACCATTACCCCTTTAACTCTCTTCCTCTAGCCCCTAGTCCCTAGCCCCTAGCCCCTAGCTATAACTCCTGACTTCTGAATTTTATCGCTCTCTTTGCTGAGGAATTGTCATGTTTACGAACCATGCTGTACCTGAAACCGAGTATGCCGATACCGAACTTAATACCGAAGAACGGGTAAGGCTTCAAGAATTAGAATCCGTTGTAGAACAAGGGCTTCAGACCTTTTACGAGGTTGGGGTAGCCCTGGATGAGATTCGGGAAAATAAACTCTACCGGGAAACCCACAAAACTTTTGAGGCTTATTGTCGGGAGAAGTGGGCTATAGCCAGACGGACAGCCGATCAATTTATTGCTGCGGCGCGGGTAATAGAAAATTTGAGCGCCAATGGCGCTCAAAATCCTACCAGTGAACGTCAAGTCCGTCCGCTGACGGGACTGCCCCCAGAACTACAACGGTCAATTTGGCAAGAGGCTGTGGAGTCGTCACGCAATGGCATCCCTAGTGGTGCAGCCGTTCAGCGTCTCGTTGAAGAGCGCGTCGGTTCAGAAAAGACGGGACGGGGTTCTAAAACTACTTCAGAATTAGATCAGTTACGCTCCGAGAATCAACGGCTTAAGGATCAAATCAAGCACCAGAACATAGAAAGGGATCGCCGTTCGGCTGCGGTTGCTTTGGAATTGGAGAAGTTGCGCTCTGAAAATCGGCAGCTAAAAGCTGAACTCCGACAACGGGATCTTGATTGGGAAGTTCGCCTAGCTTCTGAGAGGGTGAAAATTAGGGAGGAAGTCAAAGCTGAACTTACTGAGCAAATTCGGGCTGAAGTCAAGGCTGAATACGAGGGACAAATTAACGATCTTAAGTCTCAAGTCAATTCTCTAACCCAACAACTCGCAGAAATGACCGCCAATTATCAGGCCGTCTTAGCAAGACTAGAAGCTATTGAAGGAGCAAAAAAGTAGATGGTAACGCTATTAGAAAATCCCCTGCGGGTAGGCCTACGCCAAGAACGAATGCCCGATCCCCAAATTCTGGTAATCTTCGGAGCTTCTGGAGACTTGACGCAGCGTAAACTGGTACCGGCGATTTATCAAATGAAACGCGATCGCCGAATGCCCCCCGAAATTACTGTAGTCGGTGTCGCTCGTCGTCCTTGGAGTCACGACTATTTCCGCGAACAAATGCGAGAAGGCATTGAGGAATTTGGCGGCGGTATCGGCCCTGAAGACTTCTGGAAAGACTTCGCTCAAGGCTTGTACTACTTTCCCGGCGACATTGATAACCCCGAAAGTTATGAAAAATTAAAAGTTTTCCTAGCTGAACTCGACGAAAAGAGGCGGACGCGGGGCAATCGCGTCTTCTACCTCTCCGTTTCTCCCAACTTTTTCCCAGAAGCAATTAGACAATTGGGATCGGCGGGAATGTTAAGCGACCCCAGTAAGCAGCGTCTAGTTATCGAAAAACCCTTCGGTCGAGACTTAAGTTCCGCCAAAGCCCTCAACCGAGTAGTGCAGAATGTTTGCACCGAACAGCAAGTCTATCGGATCGACCACTACTTAGGTAAAGAAACCGTTCAGAACTTAATGGTTTTCCGGTTTGCCAACGCCATTTTTGAGCCACTGTGGAACCGCCATTATGTTGACCACGTACAAATCACGGTGGCGGAAACTGTAGGCGTAGAAGACCGGGCCGGTTACTACGAATCAGCGGGTGCTTTGCGAGATATGTTGCAAAACCACTTGATGCAAATTTTCTGTCTAACAGCGATGGAACCCCCAAATTCCCTAGATGCTGATAGTATCCGCACCGAAAAGCTGAAGGTACTCCAAGCAAGCCGCTTAGCTGATGTGAATAACCTAGAGTTTTCAGCAGTTCGGGGTCAATATTCTGCTGGCTGGATGAAGGGTAAACCTGTCCCCGGTTATCGGGAGGAACCAGGGGTAAATCCCAACTCTGGGACACCTACCTACGTGGCGATGAAGTTTATGGTCGATAACTGGCGGTGGCAAGGTGTTCCTTTCTACCTACGAACTGGGAAGCGATTGCCGAAGAAAATCAGCGAAATTGCGATCCAGTTTCGGGAAGTACCGCTGTTAATCTTTCAGTCGGCGGCGCAGCAAGCTAGTCCCAACGTACTAACAATGCGGGTTTACCCCAATGAGGGAATTTCGCTACGCTTTGAGGGTAAAAGACCGGGGCCAGATTTGCGGACGCGCACAGTGGATATGGATTTTAGCTACGGTTCTTCGTTTGGGGTGACTTCTTCCGACGCTTACGACAGATTGTTGGTGGATTGTATGCTGGGAGACCAAACTTTGTTCACCCGTGCTGATGAAGTAGAGGAAGCTTGGCGTTTGGTAACACCGGCACTTACGGCTTGGGAGTCTCCCACTGACCCATCTCTCGTTCCCCAATACGAGGCGGGTACTTGGGAGCCGACGGAAGCAGAACAGCTAATTAATAGAGATGGCCGCCGGTGGCGCAGAGTCTAGAAATGGCTAATTGTTAACAGTTAACAGTTAACTGTTAACTGTTAACTAATTAGCAATTAGTAAGTAAATAAGGATGCAAAACCTATGACAATGACACCGATTAAAGCTCCTCCAATTGTTTCACTGCAAGCGCCTAAAGATGTTTCTATCGATCAGATAGAGGCAGAACTGAGCCAGATTTGGGAAAGTTACAGAGAAACTGGAGATAATGGTGATTTTCCTGTTGCTACTAGGGCAACAACCTTTACTTTTGTGGTTTATGAACCCGAAGAAACTCAGCAGTTATTAGCTGCTTTGGGGTTTTACTCAGGGCCGATTGATGGAATTACTGGCCCCCTAACTGCGTCTGGAGTCAGGGCGGCTCAAAAGGCTTACGGAATGCCGAGAACTGGCAAAACTAACGCAGAATTGCTCGACAGGCTGCGGGAAGAATTTACTAAGAAAACCTTAAATGAGGGCTTGCAAGATGGATCTGTGGCTGCTAGCAGTAGTTTAAATGCGAGTGGGACGGGTATAGCAGATGCGATCGCGGCGGCTAATCCCTGTCGGATTATTGCCCTGTGCCCGACTGCGGGGGAAGATCGCGGCGTTACTGCTCAAGTCTCGGCTTATTGTCCCGTTCACAAGCGCAGTAGCAGTACCTTAATTTGCTGCGAATATATAACGCTCCGGGGTGCGGAGGCGGCTTTGGAACGGGCAAGTGCTATTGTTTCGGCTCTGATGATTGAGGATTTGCCGAAGTTCCTCTGGTGGAAGGCGACACCGGATGCGGATCTGGCTTTGTTCCAGCGGCTAGCTGCTGCTAGCAGTTCGGTGATTGTAGATTCTAGTTGCTTTGCCGATCCAGAAACAGAATTACTGGAAATGCAAAACCTCAAAGACCAGGGAATTCCCATTGCTGACCTCAATTGGCGTAGGCTGTCTCCCTGGCAAGAGTTGACGGCTGAGGCTTTTGATCCGCCGGAACGTCGCGCTGCTATTGAGGAAATTGATCTGGTGACGATTGATTATGAAAAGGGAAATTCTAGTCAAGCGCTGATGTTTTTGGGCTGGTTGGCTTCTCGCTTGCAGTGGCATCCGCTTTCTTCTCAGCAAGAAGATGGCGACTACCAAATTAAGCGGATTAAATTCGCAGGGCCCCAAGGTCGGCAGATAGAGGCGGAGTTGGCCGCTATTCCTACTGCTGATACGGGTGATATCCAGGGTGATTTAATTGCTCTGCGTTTGGGCTCTACGAATGAGAAGGCTGACTGCGGTACGGTGCTTTGCTCGGAAACGGGGGGGTGTATGCGGATGGAGTCTCACGGCGGAGCTCAGACTGGCCGGATTAATCAGGTCACGCCGCTATTTGACCAGCAGACGGAGCAGTTACTTTCTCAGCATTTACAGCGCTGGGGTCGGGATATGCTTTACGAGGAAGGTTTGGCGGTTACGGCTCAGATTCTTAAATTGGGTAATGGTTAACCGTTAACTGTTAACTGTTATAGCAACCGCCAAGGCGGTTAAGCCCTATACTGAAAGTATCTCTTAATCTTGCTCCGGCTGTGCCGGAGCGAAACCCATGCCCAAGCCCTACAGTTACGACCTCCGTCAAAAAGCGATCCAATCCATCAAGCTTGATGGCTTAAAGATTTGGCAATAAAATGGGTTCTTCCGTACTTAGTATGCTAAAGTATCAGTCAAAACCGCTAAAAGCCATGTATAGCATTGATTAAAGGCAATTTTTGTTTGATAAAAGTGAAAATGGCTCTCGAAATCCTTATAGGATGGTACGCAAGCATTTTGAGCTTTGAACTCAATAAATTAGCATACTAAGTACGGAAGAACCAAAAATGGTAGGTATAAATATCAAGCTACTTTTCAGTATAATGATGATTGGCAGGGTAAGTTCTACTCTCTGAAGAAAGTAGCACCGATTGTTGCCGAGACTGATACTGAGTTAGTCGTTATCACAGTGTATACTTTTTATTTTTGAGGTAAAAGTTTATGAAGATTAGTTATGATTCCGAAGTTGATGCTCTCTACATTAGACTTTTAGAAGGCAAGCATCAGTGTCGTAGTTTGTCCCCCTACTCTCCTGATTTTAATCCGATTAAATTATGGTGGTCTCAGCTTAAATCTTTGTTGCGACAGTTTTCCCCAACCACCACTAAATTGGTTGACACTATAATTGCTGTGGCTCTTGACTTAATGAATCCTCAACATTTAAAAAATTCTGCTTAATCTGGGCTTATTTCTTACTTCTTTAATCCGGAGAGTGACAGAAGAGGGATAACTGTTAACTATGAAAGTTGGTGGGGATGTTGTTAATTTAAGTCTCGATAAAAAAAGTCCAGCAAACTCTTTGTTTGCTGGATTTAGTAGGCAGGAAACTTTCGGGTAAGAGTCTAGAATAGTTGCCAAGTAATATTTTTATCTGTTGAGAAAAACCAATCATTGTCGCAGATTAGAACTAAGCAACTTTGCAGTTATTTTGTTGTTGATATCTGCATTTGTGGCTACAACTGCTTCGCTCTGACAATCTCTACTAGATAAAACACTGCTACCAAATATTTATTACTTAAGCAAGGATCTAGGCTCTATCGATAATATCTTTGGCTTTTTCTTTGAGGTCTTCTTTCAGGTGCATTACTGCTGCTTCATCCTGCTTGGCTTGACCTTCTAATTTATCTTTCTGGCTGCCCGTGACATCGCTAATGGCTTCTTGTACTTTGCCTTCAATATTCTTGGCAATTGCCTCAGCTCTATTCTCAACACTCATAACGGGTTCCTAAAACTTTATAAATTCTAGCCTAAGAGGTTATAAGTTAGTTTCCCTCCCCCTTTAGATAGATTTGCTTGTGTTTCCCACTATTCCAAAAGGGGAAGAGGTAGTTCTACAAGCTTATTTTTAGATGACAAACCTGACTTGATAGTGACTTGAGATTTCGCCACGTCAAATTTTTTAGCCAATAACTTGATTAATTCTTCATTGGCTTTGCCATCAATGGGGGGAGATTTGAGAGATACTTTAAAGCTGCCATCGGGTTCTTGGTGAATATTTTGTTGTTTCGAGTTGGGTTTGACTTTGATTTTCAAAATAGCCATATTATGCCGCACAGGTAAAATGGTCAAACATGGCTTGAGCTGCTGCTATGTCGTAAGGAAATGGTGGTTTCATGGGGCGATAATCGCGATAGTCGGCTTTTCCATGACGTAAAACTGCGTTGACAAGTAAACAAGGTTCGCTGGTAAAGCTTAATGCTCCATGAGGGACTCCGGGGGGAATTGTGACAAGTGCGGGAATGCGATCGCTCAGAGGAATATAGCGATATTTCCGGTTCTGCAATACGACTAACACAAAATTACCGCGCACGACAAGGAGTTGGTCTGTTTGAAAGTGGTGAACGAATAAGTCGTCGCGTGCATGAGCGGGAATTTGCACTAACATCGTTTCATTGCTGGACTGGGGTGTATAAAATTCAGCCATTCCCGATTTGATTGATTCTAAAACTCGGATTTCAACCTGCTTGATCAGACTCATGCGAAGTTCTCCTGAGATTAGATGAGTGGTTCTACATCTAAATTATAATTTAAAGATTTTTAAATGATTGTTATATCTATGACAATCTAAAGATAATTCATGGTATAGTAAGAGTGCTGACTTAGGAGTTGAACCGCCTGGGGTCGAGCGTCCAGACGGAGTTATGAAATTCTAAAATCGGGGTATGAATGGGAATGCTTTCAGTGGGTTAGGCTAAGGCATTAAACTTACACGGCTACCCTTTCTGCGTGTTCGATCCGCGTCCCCAAAACCTTTAGAAATTCAGCCAACCAATGAGGATGGGCTGGCCAGGCGGGGGCTGTGACGAGATTGCCATCAACGACGGCCTCGGTGACAGGAACTTCAGTATATTTCCCACCGGCCCGGAGGACATCGGGACTGCAAGCGGGGTAAGCTGTACAGCGTTTACCTTCGAGAACGCCGGCGGCGGCTAAGACTTGTAATCCGTGACAGATGGATGCGATCGGTTTGTTATTATTCGCAAAGTAGCGGGTAATTTGCAGCACTTTATCGTTAAGGCGGATATATTCGGGGGCGCGACCTCCGGGTATGATTAAAGCATCGTAGTCAGAGGCATTGATGTCTTCAAAATTGGCGTTTAATGTGAAGTTGTGACCGGGTTTTTCGCTATAAGTTTGGTCGCCTTCAAAGTCGTGGATAGCGGTGCGAATAGTTTGGCCTGCGGTTTTACCGGGACAAACTGCGTGGACTGCGTGGCCGACCATTTGCAGTGCTTGGAAAGGAACCATTACTTCGTAGTCTTCTACGTAGTCGCCGACTAGCATTAAGATTTTCTTTGCGGTCATGTTTGTGACTCCTGTTTGTTTGATTAAGTTAAGGGTATTGAGGATTAGTATTGAGACTAGAGTAGCATTACTCAGTATTCTTGGCGATAGGATATAATTAATGAATAAAACCATTGCGGTATAAGTCTTCTTCTTTCTTCCTTAAATAATTCTGATGAAAAAACAAACCGTTAGGAAGCTACTCCAAAAGAATAATCCGGTAGTTTTAGAAATTGGGGCATCTACCGGCGAAGATAGCATAGCTTTCCTTCGAGAATTTGCCCAGATTCAATTATATTGTTTTGAACCCGATCCTCGCTGCCTAGAAGTACATAAAAGTCAAGTGAAAGATCCCCGATGCAAATTATATGAAATCGCGATATCAGATGTAGATGGAGAAGCAGAATTTTATCAGAGCAGTGGTTCCTATGAAGGGTTTAATGAATATTCAGAGTGGCTGCAATCCTCTTCGCTGAAAACACCAAAAAATCATTTAGAAGTGCATCCTTGGTGTAAGTTTGAAAATAAAGTTATAGTGCCAACGCGCAGGTTAGATAGTTGGTTTGAAGAAAATCCTATCGATGAAATTGACTTGATTTGGGCTGACGTACAAGGTGCGGAGGAAAACTTGATTAAAGGAGCATTTAAAACCTTGTCTTATACCAAATATTTTTATACAGAGTATGAAGATGACGAACTTTATGAGGGACAAATCACGCTTGAACAGATAAATGCTTTACTCCCAAACTTTAAAGCGATTGGCTATTTCGGGAACAACGTATTATTTAAAAATACTGAAATACCAGCTTCAGCTTTTAATAATGCCGACCAAACAGTTTGGCAAATTTGGGAGCTTTTCCCGCCGAAAGTCTGGCTGCAATTTCTTAAAAGAAGGCTCAAGTCAAGAGCTAAATCCCTCCACAATTAATTTATTTTATTTAGTAGTCTGAGAAGTGCCTTCCAACCTTGGTTTTCCAAAGATTTCCAAAGCCTTGATATGTCAAGCTCGACTCACTTTTGCACCTTGCCTGACTCAATCCTACATTCCGAGCCAATACAGCGTTAAACTAGATAACTGGTAGATACCCTGTACTTATGACACTCTTTACACTGCGATCGCTCAACAAAGACTTCGGCATCAAAGAAATCCTCAAAGATGCCAGCTTTAGCCTCGATGAAGGCGATAAAGTCGGCCTGATTGGCACAAACGGCTCCGGGAAATCCACATTACTGAAAATGATAGCTGGATTAGAACCCATTGATAGCGGCGAAATCTGGGTAAATTCCGGTGCAAAAATTGCCTACTTACCTCAACAGCCAGATTTAGATGAAAACCATACTGTATTAGAACAAATTTTTGCAGATAGCGGCGAAAAAATGGCTATTGTCCGCGAATATGAAGAAATTTCTGATAAATTAACTCATGGACATGGCGACACGGAAAAACTCATGGCGCGTCTTTCCATCGTTTTTCAACGCATGGAAGAACTCGGCGCTTTAGAACTAGAAACTGATGCTAAACTCATTCTTAGTAAATTAGGAATTGATGATTTTGAAGCCAAAATTAGTGACCTTTCTGGCGGCTATCGCAAGCGAATTGCCCTCGCAACGGCTCTCTTATCAGAACCCGATGTCTTACTAATGGATGAACCCACAAACCACCTTGATGCACTCTCCGTTGAGTGGTTGCAAAACTATTTAAATCGTTACCGAGGTGCATTATTACTAATCACTCACGATCGCTACTTTTTGGATCGGGTAACTAATCGGATTTTAGAAATAGATCGCGGAGATCTTTATGCTTACTCTGGTAACTATGCTTACTACTTAGAAAAAAAAGCCGCAGCGGAGGAATCAGCAAGTAGTACCCAGCGTAAATATAAAGGCGTATTGCGGCGAGAATTGGAATGGTTGAAAAAAGGGCCAAAAGCTCGGAGTACCAAGCAAAAAGCCCGGATCGATCGCGTTCAGGAAATGCAAGAACAGGAGTTCAAAAAAGCTCAGGGAAAAGTTGATATTTCTACTGCGGGCCGTCGTATTGGCAAGAAAGTTGTTGAGCTTACAAATATCTGCAAAGGCTACAACGATCGCACTCTAATTAAAGACTTTACTTACAATTTTACTCCAGAAGATCGCATTGGTGTTATTGGCAGTAATGGTGCGGGCAAATCTACTCTGATGGACATTATTACCGGACGGGTAAAGCCAGATTCTGGTACGGTAGAAATTGGTTCTACTATCCATATTGGGTATTTCGATCAGCACTCAGACGATCTACTAATGAATGAAGATCAACGAGTAATTGAATATCTGAAAAGTGTGGCAGAATTGGTGACAACAGCAGATGGTAGTATTATTACTGCTTCGCAAATGTTAGAGCGATTTTTGTTTGAACCTAATCAACAATATGCGCCGATTCATAAACTTTCTGGTGGTGAAAGGCGGCGGTTGTTTCTATTACGGGTGTTAATGAGTGCGCCGAATTTGTTGATTTTAGATGAACCCACAAATGATTTAGATGTGCAAACCTTGGCGGTACTAGAAGACTATCTGGAAGATTTCAATGGTTGTGTAATTGTAGTATCCCACGATCGCTATTTTCTTGACCGCACAATTGACATGGTTTTCGCTTTTGAACCGGGGGGAACTCTGCGCTTATATCCTGGGAATTATTCAATCTACTTAGATTATAAAAAGCAGGAAGAAGAAGCTGAAGCTAAACTTTTAGCATCTCAAGTTAAAGACTCAAAGCAAAAAGCAGAAGCCTCTGTTTCTACATCGACTATAACTGCTAAAACTGGCAAACTTTCTTTTAAGGAAAAGCGTGAATATGAGAAACTAGAGATAGAAATTCCCCAGATGGAGGCTGAAAAAGCAGAAATTGAGAAGGTACTTTATCAAAATCCCCCTGGTGGTTTCACAGAGGTACAGAAACTTTCCGATCGTTTAGCAGAATTAACCCATGCGATTGAGATTGGTACTGAACGTTGGTTAGAATTGGCGGAACGGGTAAGTTAGGGTTATTTTATAATTGCTAATTGCTAATTGCTAATTGAGGTACGGTTTACGTAACGCCGCCATCTTGGCGGTAAAGTCACCGCC
>NZ_JARFTR010000309.1 GCF_029167235.1 Kamptonema sp. UHCC 0994
CGGTTTCTTGACCGCCCAGAGGGCGGCGTTACAGAAGAAATGCTGTAAGTCCTAATCAAGATTAATTGTAGTAACACTTACAACGATAATGGCACACTTTCCAATCATAGAGTATGACCAACTTACCGATCCAAAAGCTAAGGGAGTTTACGAAGAAATATTGGCAGAATTGGGGTTTGGGATTATACCTAACCTATTTAAGTCGATGGCAATCAACCCTGATATCTTAGAAGCAAATTGGAAAAAGTTCCGGGCAACAATCCTGCAAGGAGACTTACCCCGAACACTTAAAGAAATGGTCGGTATTGCTATTTCCCAAGCCAATAATAGTCAGTACGCCCTCAAAGTACACTTGCACGGACTATCAGCTTTAGGAATGAGCGAAGAAATCCTGCGAACCCTGGTTTCTGACTTTGCTAATTGCCCTTTACCAAAACGCGATAAAGCCTTAATTAGCTTTGGCTTACAAGCGGCTACCAAGCCCCAGGAAATGACAGAAGCTGATTACCAAAATTTGCGGGATTTAGGACTAGATGATGCCGAAATCTTTGAGATTATTGCCACAGCGGATCTATTTAGCTTTGTCAACCGATATACTGATGCCATTGCCCTTGAAATAGATGCTTTGTAATCTATATTTTATACCCTTATTATGGGTGAGCGGCTAGAAGATCAAGACAGAGAAGAACTTCTGTTAACAGCCCGCCGCTTGTTAGCAGAAGCTCAAGCGCTTTCGATCCGTATTTCCGCAGTTAATGAAATTGCTACTGCAATTAACCGTACTCTCGATCTCGGCCAAATTTTGCGAGTAGTAGGCAAGCAAGCCAAATGGTTGCTAGACTTTGAACACTGTAGTGTTTGCCTACTGAGCACTCATAATTGTACCACTTTATTTGGTAAGTCTATAAATGTAGATATTGCTGAACTCCCAGACGGTGGCCCTATAAAAAAAGCCTTCAAAACAGGTCAATCTCAATTAATTCAGGAAGGATGTGTTACTTCTATTTTATCTGACTATGCTTCCCAAATTATCATTCCTTTAGAAAGTGAAGGTAAGATTTTAGGGACGATTAACTTTGCTACAACTACTCCACGAGCTTATACTCAAGAAGATTTACGAATTGGCTATCTTTTGGCATTACAACTATCATCAGCTATCCGCAATGCAGAACGATTTAAAGAGATCAATCGGCTATATTCTGAACTTGAGGCAGAAAAGCGTAAGTCTGACCAACTATTATTAAATGTGCTTCCAGTTGACATTGCCGACGAACTAAAAAATAACGGTAAAGTGGAACCAGTTTATTATGAATGCGTATCGGTTTTATTTACTGATTTTAAAGGTTTTACTCAGTTATCTGAAAAAATGACACCGCGAGAGTTAGTTGATGAATTAGACTATTGTTTTTCTTATTTCGATCGCGTGGTGGATAAATACTCTCTGGAAAAATTGAAGACAATTGGTGATAGTTATATGTGTGCAGCAGGAATTCCAAAGCCGAACCCAAATCACGCTTTTGATGCCGTGCTTGCGGCCTTAGAAATTCAACAGTTTATGGAGTTACGAAAAATGCAGAAGTCTCAACAAAATATTTCTTATTGGTCAATCCGTATTGGCATTCATTCAGGGCCTTTATTGGCTGGGGTAATTGGTAATAAGAAGTTTGCGTATGATGTCTGGGGAGATACGGTTAATACTGCTTCTAGAATGGAATCTTCGGGGATACCGGGAAATATCAATATTTCTAGTGCAACGTTTGAGTTAGTTAAAGATTTTTGTGAATGCGAATATCGAGGTAAGATTTCTGCTAAAAACAAAGGGGAACTTGATATGTATTTGATTCGCAATCTTAAATAATTTGGTAATTGGTAAGTAGAAGGAAGAAGGAAGAAGGAAGAAGGAAGAATGTTTATACAGTCAGCTTGGAAGCCATCCCGATCTCATGTTTAATTAGGTGGAGCTACTATAATGCAGAATCAGAATATCAGCGGTATTACTTTGATGAGGGCGCTGGGGGGTTTGTGCTGGTTCACTCCGAACACAATCTTAATGATTCGGAAAGATTTGTTGCTGAAATTTTGGCTAAAATGGGGAAGAGGGTTATACTCTTGAGCGAACGAGCAGCAGAGGGGGTAAAGACCCCTGATGCTAATATTGATGGAGAAGTCTGGGAGTTTAAGGAGTTAACTGAAGAGTCAAAAAGTCTAAAAAATAGAGTCCAAGAAGGAATTAGTAAATCTAGAAAACAAGGATGGCAGCTTGAAAAAATGCTCGGTGGTAGAAAACAATGGGAGCAGGCGATCGAGTACGCTATTTTTGGTGATGTACAAGAATCTGTTAGCACAGGTTCACCAGTTTAAAAAGAGGAAATAGACAAATGCAAACATTAGAGAAAGCCGTCACACAAACCCTTGACAAGCCCCTGATTATTGCAGGCAAAACTTTCAAATCTCGCTTAATGACGGGTACTGGCAAATATCGCAGTATTGAGGAAATGCAGCAAAGTATCGCTGCTTCTGGTTGTGAAATTGTCACCGTAGCAGTGCGGCGGGTACAAACTAAAGCACCTGGACATGAAGGGTTGGCAGAGGCATTAGATTGGACTAAAATTTGGATGTTGCCAAATACGGCAGGCTGTCAAACTGCTGAAGATGCAATTCGGGTGGCGCGACTAGGACGAGAAATGGCGAAACTTCTAGGTCAAGAAGACAATAATTTTGTTAAACTAGAAGTGATTCCCGATGCTAAATATCTGCTGCCAGATCCGATTGGTACGCTAGAAGCAGCAGAGCAATTGGTAAAAGAAGGTTTTGCGGTATTACCATACATTAATGCTGACCCATTATTGGCAAAACGTTTAGAAGAAGTTGGCTGTGTAACGGTGATGCCTTTGGGTTCCCCAATTGGTTCGGGACAGGGGATAAAAAATGCTGCGAATATTCAGATAATTATTGACACAGTGAAGGTTCCTGTGGTAGTAGATGCGGGAATTGGAGCACCGAGCGAGGCGGCTTTAGCGATGGAGATGGGGGCTCAGGCGTTGCTGATTAATTCTGCGATCGCATTAGCAAAAAATGCCCCCGCAATGGCGAAAGCGATGGGAATGGCCGCAGAAGCAGGGCGTTTGGCCTACTTGGCGGGTAGGATGCCAGTTAAAGATTATGCGATCGCCTCTTCCCCCCTCACTGGTACAATCGCCTCTAAGTAAGCGAAAAAATCCCTCTGCTGTACACATTTTTGTTAAAGTTGAGGGATATCAAGAACTAAGGATTTTTACTCATGCCCTATATCGAAGAAGAAGGTGGACGGCTGAACAACTTTGCGAAAGAGCCGAAGATGTACCAAGCTGAGGCTCCGAACCAGAGTCAACTGCGGAACTATATCATTCAAGCGATCGCAGGCGCAGTTCTAGTAGGCGTTCTAATCTTCGTTGCCTCCACTGTCTAACTTAAGATAATAGTTAAGACTTTTGAGGAGCGCAATTTTAAATAATCCCTTAAAAAACCATGTTTCCGAACAGACGGAATCATGGTTTTTGTGTTTCATTAAAACGAAAGAATTAGACCTAACCGCCTTGGCGGTTGCTATATCCCTAGTTTGTCACTTTGGTCAAAGAAAAAGGCTGTAGCTTTGCGTTCTCTGGATTTTAGCCATATCAGTTGTATATTGGTCTATATTTTGGGGAAGCATCATCAGCACTAATTTACCCATGACATCCACCGCAACGATCGCAACTCCCCTAAGCTGGACAGAATTAGAGTCACTCACAGATTTTCAAATCGATCGCGTCAACGGGCCAACCAACCCTCAATCCCGCTTGCGCCTATTCGGACAAACCGAAGCTGATGTGCGTGTCACCCTCTACCGCGACAACCACGCCTGGTGTCCCTATTGCCAAAAAATCTGGTTGTGGCTGGAAGAAAAACAAATCCCCTATCGTATTGAAAAAGTCACTATGTTCTGCTACGGGGAAAAAGAAAGCTGGTACAAGCGGAAAGTGCCATCGGGAATGCTACCCGCCATCGAACTAGACGGCCGCATCATCACCGAAAGCGATGACATCTTAATCGCCCTTGAACGAGTCTATGGCCCCTTGGGTTTGGGTATGGAAAACCCCACAGTCATTCCCCTGCGGCGGTTAGAGCGATTGCTGTTTAGAGCTTGGTGCTCTTGGCTGTGCTACCCAGTCAGTTCAGCCACAGTAGAACAGCACAACCGCAACCAATTTATCAGTGTCGTTGCCCAAGTGGAAGCAGCCCTGGCTAGCACCCCTGGGCCTTATTTCCTGGAAGAGTTTGGGACTGCGGATGTCATCTTTACGCCCTACGTCGAACGCATGAATGCCAGTCTTTACTACTACAAAGGCTACTCGATGCGCGAAGAAAACCCGCGCTTTGCGGACTGGTTTGCAGCGATGGAAAGCCGCCCCACCTATCGCGGTACTCAAAGCGACTTCCACACCCACGTCCACGATTTACCCCCTCAAATGGGCGGCTGTTTTGAAAACGGGGAACCGCAAATGCTACTCAACAAAGCCCGCGTCGATAATGGGCCTTGGGCTGGACTCCCGGATGTGATGTACCCAGAACCGGAAACCTCCCGCGCTGAAGCACTCCATCGCGTCATTAAGCACCACCGCAACATCATTCGCGTCAACCCTACGGACGACAATTTATTTGATGAAGCTTTGCGCTGTGCTTTAACTTTGATGATGACAGGCGAAGTTTGTACGCCGCCGGCTGGTTCAGATGCGGCTTTACGCTATTTGCGCGATCGCGTGAGTGTGCCCCGCGATATGTCGATTTACGCCGCCAAGCGATTGCGGGAAGCCTTGGAGGAAACGGCGGCTTTGGTGGGTGATGACCAAGGTACTCCGATTTTGCTGAAGCATCGGCGAGATCAAGATCCGGCTAATTTTGCATAGGATTCTAAGCCGATGGGAATCAGACGGAATCGGCGTTATAGAATCAGCTAGTTTCAGGAACTCAGAACGTCCTAACTGCCAAGAAGGTTGCTATATATAGCAACTGCCAATTCGGTTAGGACATTATAAATTACTGAAACCGTTGATTCTATTCCCTTCTTCCCTTCTTCCCTTCTTCCCTAGCCCCTAGCCCCTAGCTATAATTAGTTTAACTATCATCCAAAGATGCTTGCAAACGCTCGATCGCACAATGCAGACATTTCATTTCATGGGCAATTCGATCTAGTTGTGTGGAAACAGGAGTTTGTTCTCGAACAGCTTGCCTAGTTGATGTTACAGAACTTGGATTTGTAGCCAACTCTGATATCCTAGTTAGATGTAATTGTTCAATATCGTTGTGAATTGCTTCGAGATAAATATCTAGCCTCGGTAAAGCTAGAGGTGGGTGTCCTTGTTCCAAGGCATTTGCTAAATTCTCTAAAATTTGGACAATGGCATCGGTAAATCTTTGGAAATCTGCAAATTGGTACTCTCCGCTAAATTTCTGCTGATGTTCTGCTAGGGTTGTGACTGAGCTGAAAAAAGCACGAATGTAAAGTATCAGCATCGCGATCGGTTCTACTTCTCCTCGAACGTGACGGGGTTCGCTGAATAACCTTTGAGCCGCAGCAGCAGCATTCGCATTCTCTAATGCCGCTTGATGACGCAGATTTCTGATAGTTTCAGTAGAGCACTTTTGTTCTGGGTTGATATAGCTAGCGGCAACTTGTTGAAAGTACGCGAGATTAGATCGAATAGTTGTTGTTAGTTGTGCCGGAAGTTGCGATCGCTCCCAACTGGGGAATAACAAATAGCTACCGAGTAATGCTAAAATTCCTCCAATTAAGCTATCAACAATGCGTAATACTCCAATTTCCCAGCCGCCTTTACTCGTCACATTCAGTAGCAATATGACTACGGGAGTGAGAAGGGTGATAAAGATACCGTAGCTCAGCGATCGCACTGACATAGCAGTAACTAAGAGTATCAGCAGACAGACTAATATCGCCACTGGATTGTGGATGAGTATGACCAGGACAATGCCAAAGATGCCCCCTAATGTGGTTCCAATCACCCGTTGTACAGTTGCCTGAGAAGTACCGCCAAAGTTGGGCTTCAGGGCAACTACAGCAGTGAGTGTTACCCAATAGCCTGTAGGTACTTGCAATAGTATGGCTACTACTTCAGCAGTCGTTACTATTAGCGCCAGCCGCAAAGCATGACGAAAAATAACAGAATTAAATGTGAGATTATTCCGCAGCGTGTCAATGATTGAAGAACGCTTTGGCTGTATCGGGGGATAAATGTTTAGCTGGGCGATGCTGCGTCTTTCTCCCCGTTGTAAATCTGTGGTAATTTCCGCATCGGTATGAATTTGTTCTGCTAGCGCTTTCAGACTAGCTACAATCTTGCCAATACTTACTAAGTCAGCATAGTCATCTGCGTGAGCCAAACTCGCCTGATTCAGGACTTGAGAGTGTATGACTTGCCATTGGTATTCTAGTGCCTCGATCGCCCGATCTATATCTCCCAAGCGAACAAAGTTCTTTTCTTTAGCGAGGGATTCTGATAAGAATTGCAGAGCCGTTGCCGATGCTTCTAGCACTTGCTGAATTTCTCTGTGTAACTGCTGGAATAAGGGACGAGAAGAGGCGATCGCTAACAGTTCCACCAATGCTACAATTGAATTGGTAATTTGGTTGACATCCTCAATTAAGACGAGCAACTGATTGCCGCGCAAATCAGCACTTTCTCGGCCCATCCACACAGCACCCCAAACACTCCGGGCAGAGGTCAAATCCTGTATTACGCTGTCTTGAGCTTGTAAGAATTGCTCTGCCCACTTCTGACGCTTCTCCAGAGTTAAGGGTATCTCGCTTGCCGTTCGCAAAAATTTGCTCAATGTGGCATAACAACTGCTGGCTGCCTTGATGACAGGTGTATAAGGACGTAGCACCCACAATCCTAGAGATAACACCATCGCCCAGATACCACCAGCTAGGCACAGCCCGCATTGTAAAAGAACAGTAGACAAATCTGGGAACGAAGCGAATTTTGCTAGCGAGACGATAAACATAATTGATGTCACCAGGCTAACCGTCGCGGCCGTCGTACCAAACAGACCAGCTAAGCCAGCGATGAACATCACCAAAAACGTCATTGGAATTGCTAGCCACAGGGTGCTACTAACCAGATTCGCCATTAGCAAGGCGACAGTAACGCCAATAGTTGCTGCGAGCATTACAGTTGCTTTTTGGCGATAGGCTCCACCCGTATCGACCATGCCCACAAACATAGCTCCCATCACTGCGATCGCACTTGCAGCAGGATGACCTGTAATGAAGCCAACTGCAATGGGCCCGCTCACTACCAAAAGGGTACGCAAGCCATAGAGGATGTCAGGCTTACCTGGTTTGAGCTGAAACTGCTGCAACAGCCAATTTAGAGATTTTTGATGGATAGATGGCATTAATAGGTTATGTGTTAAATGTGCAATACTCCAGACTATTTTCAAATAGGGAATGGATTTACTTACTGCGTAAGTCCGATAACAATTAACTGTTAACTGTTAACAATTAACTGGCAACCTAACAGTAAAAATAGACCCAGCGCCCAACTTACTCTCAACTTCAATATCACCACCCATCATTAAGCAGAAGTGGCGGCTAATTGCCAATCCCAACCCCGTACCACCATATTGCCTTGTAGTAGACGTATCCCCTTGCATAAAAGGTTGAAATAAATGCTCCAATTGCTCAGCAGACATCCCAATTCCCGTATCAGCAACTCGGAACAAAAAGAAAGATAAATCATCTCTTTCACCTTCCATATTTGTATCAAAATCTCCTGCACTAATAGCATTTTTATCATTACTAATAGTAATAATAATAGTACCATTTTTCGTAAATTTAGCTGCATTACTCAGTAAATTAAGTAATATTTGTCGAGTCTTAGTAACATCGGCATACATCTCACCCAAATTGCTGCCAAAAGAAACCTCCAACTTGTTAGAATTTTTCATAACGAGCGGTTTTACAGTAGAAATTACCTCATCAATCAAATCCACAGGATTGAAAGTTTCCAGGTAAAGTTCCATCCGGCCCGCTTCAATCTTAGAAATATCAAGAATATCACTAATCAAGCCTAACAGATGTTTTCCAGCCCTCTGAATCCTATCCAAATCAGAGATAAATTCTTCAGCCCCCAAATCTTCAGCATCTTCTTTTAAGAGATCGCTGTAACCAATTATCGCATTAAGAGGAGTACGTAATTCGTGACTCATATTTGCTAAAAAAGCACTTTTTGCTTGATTAGCCGCAACCGCAGATTGGGCAACTTTTTGGAATTCTTCTGCAAGTTTACGTTGAGTAATATCCTCAGCAATACCAACAACACGGTAAATTTCGCCCGCTTCATTGCGTATAGGAAAAGCGCGATCGCGAATCCAGCAAATAGAACCGTCAGGACGCACAATCCGGTATTCTTGATCGTACTCCACTCCCGTATTTTTCTCAATAAAAGCCATCACGCGCTCGCGGTCATCGGGATGAATTGCACTTGCCAAACATTGAGGATTTTCGTACAAACTCTGACGACTACAACCCCAAATTTGCTCGCAAGCAGGACTCACATAAAGTATTTGTTTTTGATTGGGGTCAATCATCCAGAACACCTCATGAATATTTTCTGCCATCTGGCGAAAACGTTCCTCAGAAGCTCGTAACTCTCCGACTATGCGGTGTAGTTCTGTGACATCCTGAACTAAAGATGCTACCCCCACAACATTACCATCATCATCAATCAAAGTCGTATTGTACCACTCGCATAAAATAATCTTACCATCTTTCCTTAAATTCTCATTAGTGCTGCGCCTCCCTCCCCGATTTGTAGATAACTCTTCCCAAAGCTGACTTATATAACTTAAATCTGTGTTAGGAATTAAAAGCTCTATACCATTGCGCCCTAAAGCTTCTTCGCGGCTATATCCAAAAATTTGTTCCGCCCCTGGATTCCATTCAGACACCTCAAAATCAACCTTCCATTCAATGACACCTAGCGGCGTTTGCTGAAAATGTAGTGCTAATTTTTTCTGGGAGTTTTGCAGAGAAGCTATCAACCCCATCTTTTCCGTTTCCGCCTCTTTCTCAGCAGTAATATCTCGAATTAGAATCACAGTTCCTAAATAAATAGCCTTTGGTAATTCGGGAGATGGAAGGGCGTTTGAAGTGGGATGAATTGGTTTTTGATTCTGTGCAGCAATGCTAGCATCAAGGCTTACCTGAGAGCGAATTAGAGAGGTCTGCACGCCATCCTCTTGTTTTAAAATAGCCGTTGCCACCGCCTTGCCGATCCGATTTCCAACCAAACAAATTTCCCCGACAAAAACATCTGTCGGACAATTATTAATCTGCTCGACCAATCGAGCTACTTCGCTCCCAAACACCTTCTCCCACTCTTCACCATTAAGATTAATTTCGGTCAAATCAAATAGAACTAAAAGAGCTGGATTAAAGCGCACAATCTTTCCATTTTGGTCAATTACTAACAAACCATCAGCCAAATTATCAACGATCGCGCTCAAGGAAACCAGAGCTTCCTGAAGTTCCTCCGTAGCAGTAGCTACCCGATATTCCAAAGTAGCGAAAGACTCTTGCAACTGACCAGCCATACTATTAAAAGACCGAGCCAAAATACCCAACTCCAATGAGCGATTTATTTGTAACTGCTGATTCCATTCTCCCTGCGAAAAAGCCTCCGCAGCCTTGCTTAAACGCTCAATCGGCCCGACAATCCATTTAGAAGTAAGAATTCCCAGTACCGTCGCCACCACCAGGGCACCCAAACAGAGCAAGATAGTAGTACGAGTGTTGGCATTAATTTCATCCATGAAATCTGCTTCCGGGACAACAACCACAATCAACCAATCAAGACCTCTACCGTCAGAAAGCGGTGTCACCTGAACGAATTGGCGATTTCCCTTTAGGATGAAATCCGACTGTTGACTACTATTAATTTTATTAAAATCCTCAAACCTTTCAAGTAAATGCTGCGCTGTCGTGCGAATCAGCGGATTCCGACTACCTATTGCTGACAGTCGTTTAGGGTCATTATTACGACCAAAAAAAGGCGGTTCAGCGGTGGAATTTGCAACCAGCTCTCCAGAGCGTTCGATGATAAAAGTCTGTCCTGAGCGACCGATTTTTAGACTTCGTAGAAATTGATTAATTTGGGAGAGTACCAGGTCAGCACCGATTACACCCAAAAGTTCCCCTTGATTACCATAAACTGGTCTGGCAGCAGTAATACCAAGTTTGGGAAAGTCAATATATGTGTAAATTTTGCTCCATCTAGCTTTGCCAGCGTTAACAGCGGCTGCGTACCAGGGGCGATGTCGGGGGTCATAGTTAGGGGTAACTTTTAATAGCTTGGAAACGTTACCTGAGCTATCAATAGCATAGCTATGAAAATTGTAGTTAGTGGATTGGTCGCAAACTGCTATTTGGAATTTGCCATTATCAAGGCGTTCGACCCCGATAAACTCTTTTTCTTCTGAGGAAAATTGAATGTAGCCAATAGTATCGAAACTTTGGATTTGTGTATAGAGGTAGCGCTTGATGCCTTCGGAGTCGTGTAAATCTAAAAGGCCAAGGCGGAGGGCATTAATGTTGATTTGATTGATAGTATGGGGTGTCTCTACGTAACTGTAAAGATGTTGCTGGATACGGGCAGTTACTTCACTGCGAAGTTGCATCGCCACGTCATTGACAGCCTTTTGTCCATTCCGCAGTGAGAGCCACCCTGTCAGTGCTACTGCCGCAAAAGTCTGGAGTGCGAAGGGTACTACTAGGACAGTGCCAAGTGGCACTTTTCCTGACACTTTTATAATCTGGGCGATCAGATATTTTAGCGGCATCATGGAATAATTGACACTCCCCGGTTTAAATACGCGGGGATTCTTAAGGACAAACTTTGGGGGACAGATCCGCCCAAATTTCGGTTCTTAAGGGGTAAGTCAGATACCCGCTACCCACTCGCTCTTAACTGAGTCTATGGCTACTTTTTTTGCCCAAAGGCTTGCACTGTCGGGTTTTTCACCAACTAAGTTTCCTTAAACTAACAAACCAAAACTGGTTTGTCAAGACGGGTAGGCCGGATTTATCCTGCTCATCTCTTTCATCCCTGGACTAAAGTCGCAGGGTTTTCAGGGTATTTTTTTATAATTCAAAATTCAAAACTAACAAATTTTTCCTTTACATAAACCAAACTAGGGGAAAAACTAGAGGGTAGAAGGCAGAGGGCATAAAGATTCAGTTATCTAGAAGGGAATAAGGTTCTAGCTGCTTAATATGTGTTTACATAGTTGTTGATTTTCGCCTACCTACTTATTTGCTATACTTTCCAGATGCCGGCGTGAACTTTGAATCCCATCTCTTGAAGTCGATACTGAGAGTCCTTGAGATTATGCTGCACGTTCTCCATCGCCACTTGTCTTTCCTCTAGGGGGCAGCTAGTGGTAATCTCTGAAACCAGTTCCTTAAAGTGAACTACGTGACCTAGTACCTGCTGGCTAAGTACAATATAAGCTGTAATCAGGGCGGCTCCCCGTTCGTCACGTGGGCCTATGACCCAATGTATATCTACGTGCGTTTCACTAATCTCTTTTGCTCTGAGGAAAGCCAGATACCCTTCGGCATCCTCAAATTCTAAATAGGCCATTGTGCTGATTTTAATTCCTTGTTGATTCTAAAGTAATATTTTTATAGCCTGAGAACTTGTGGATTTCCAAAGTGTACCAGGCTCAGGGTAAGGCAGACAAAATATTTCCTCAAACAGGGTGCTTTCTCTATGGCTGAGCCATTTGGCTTAAGGCTAGCTACGAGCACTATTTATTTACTGGCAAAAATTAGGTACTTGTGTGGCGATCGCTTCTGCTTAGGCATTACGATCTAGTTTGCGATCGCCGTTAGGTCAGGCTGTTTGATATTAAGTTGCGTTTTTCTGTCAAAAAAACCTGATAGCAGGATTTATGGATGCAACTTATATTGTAATTGACACTCTCTGGCATTTAAGCACTGAGTTTTCAGGCTAGTTATGATAAATTTCAGCTTTTACAAATCGTTCACTTAACCCTGCCAATAAAAAAACCATGAAAGAAGGACAAACATTAAAGGGACGCTATAAAATCATTCAAGACCTCAAGAGAGGGGCGTTTGGTAGGACTTACTGTGCCGAAGATGAGCAGGATTCTCAAGGTAGCTTGTACGTTGTTAAACAACTCCAGCCAAATACGACTAATCCGGCAATTTTGGACGAAGCGCGACGGAGATTTGAACTAGAAGCTTCAACTCTAGAAAAGTTGGGCGATCACGATCAAATCCCGAAACTTTTAGCTCATTTTGAGGAAAATCAAGAATTTTACTTAGTTCAGGATTTTGTTGACGGTCAAGATTTGAGCCGAGAAATTACTGACGGTAAGCGGTGGAACGAAAGCGATGTAGTAACAATGTTGGTGGATGTTCTAGAAGTTTTAGAGTACATCCATCAGCAAAATGTGATCCATCGTGATATTAAACCATCTAATTTAATTAGGCGCAAGTCTGACCATAAAATTGTTTTAATTGACTTTGGCGCGGTTAAAGAAATAGAAACTTTAGTAATTAATACGTCGGGGCAAACGAGTGGTTCTGTCATCGGTACGCCGGGGTATATGCCGATTGAACATTTAGGTGGAAGACCGCGTTTTAATAGCGATCTTTATGCCTTGGGGATGACTGCTATTCAAGCGATAACTGGGGTAGTTCCTCTGAGATTGCCGCGAGATTCCCAAACGGATGAAGTGGTCTGGCGGAATGTGGTAGAAGTAAACGAACAGCTAGCAGATATTTTAGATAAAATGGTCAGGTCGCAATATCGCGATCGCTACCAGTCAGCAACGGAGGTTTTAGACGATCTGCGGGTTGTAGTCAATGAACTTCGGGGACTGCACAGAATTGGACAAATATTAGATAAGCGCTATAAAATTATTAGTTTGTTGGGAGAAGGCAGATTTGGTCAAACTTATCTGGCTCTCGATCAGCGACGAACTGATAATGCTCGTTGTGTTGTTAAGCAACTGAAACTGCAAGCAAATCATCCTTTAATTTTACGAGAAGCGAGAAGAATATTTGAAACTGAAGCCCAAGTTATGTATAGTTTGGGTAAGCATGAATTGATTCCAGAAATGTTGGGTGAGTTTGAAGAAAATCAAGAGTTTTATTTGGTGTGGGAATTTATAGAAGGGGAAGAAATTAGCAAAGAAATTGCCCGTAATCGATTTAATGAAGAGCAGATAGTTGCACTTTTACAAGATGTTTTATTAACCCTAGCTTTTGCTCACGAACAAACTATTCACTGCGACATTAAGCCTGATAATTTAATTAGGCGTTCCTCCGATGGTCGGGTGATGTTAACTGATTTTGGTTCGGTTAAGCAAATTAGCACTTTGGTGGTTAATTATCAGGGGCAATTAAGTATTACAAATGTGATCGGTACACCTGGATATATGCCGAAGGAACAGCAAGCTGGAAATCCACGCCCTAATAGTGATATTTATGCTTTGGGGATGACGGCGATTCATGCTTTAACAGGGGTATTTCCAGCAGAATTAGGTCAAGATCCGAATACCGGGGAGGTAAATTGGCGATGCCTACGGCAGGCTTCGCCAACCCAAGCTCAAGTTAGTGAGAATTTAGGGGCAATTTTAGATAAGATGTTGCTCAGTTATTTTCGTTCGCGCTATGAATCTGTAGATGAAGTTCTTAATGATTTGCGGAACGTTCACAGCATTTCTAAGATGGTAGGAGAGTTAGAAAGTCATCCATATTTCGAGTTAGAAGATGGGGATTTTTTCGATCCAGAAGCCACTAGGAATGGTGCGTTATCACCTGCGAGAGAAAGGCAAGAAATCAACTCTGATTCCGAACAAGAAAATGCGGAAATACAACAGCGGATTACCAATCCCAGTCAAAGTAAAACAGAGGATTTAGTAGCTGTTTTTCCCGATACAAAGGCAGAATCGGCTACTGCTAAATTACCCCTAACGACAGCGATAGTTACTCTCCCTACATCGCGCCGAAAATATTTGCCAATTTCTCTGGCAATATTGGCCGCTTTGCTGACTGTAGGCGGCATATTTATCTGGCCATCTCTACAATTTATGTATTTGTTGAATCAGTGTAATGGATTGATTGAGGCGGAACAAGGGGAAGAAGCAGTACAGGCGTGCGATCGCGCCATAGCTATTAAACCAAACGATCCCGAAGCTTTGAAATATCAAGGCGACGCACTATCTAGTTTAGAACGCTATGAGGCGGCGCTGGTGACTTATGATAAGGCGCTACAATACAAGCCAGATTTTTATCAAGCTTGGAACACGAAGGGTCAAGTTTTGTACAAATTACAACGTTATACTGAGGCATTGGAGGCCCACGAAAAGGCGATCGCGATCGCGCCAACAGATGCTAAGGGTTTGAATGGTAGAGGCGTGGCGCTGATTGGTTTGGGTAAGTATGATGATGCTTTGGTAGCTTTTGATAAGGCGATCGCGACTAACCCGGATGACTCCCAAGCGTGGGAAAATAAAGGCTTAGCATTGGGGTATTTGCAGCGAACTCAAGATGCAGGAGGCGCATACAAAGAAGCGATCGCTTTACTTAATAATCAGCTTAAACAAAAACCAGATAATCTGAAGGCATTGGTAGATAAAGGCCGCGTATTGGGTAAATTGCAGCGCCATACAGAGGCGTTAGCCGCCTATGATAATGCCATTCAAATTAAGTCAGATTTTTATCCAGCATGGATTGGCAAAGGTAGTACACTATTTTTTATGCAGCGGTTTCAAGATGCGCTGAATGCTTACGATAAGGCGGTAGAAATTCGTCCCAAATACTATTTACCTTGGCATAATCGTGGTTCCGTGTTGTCCGATGGGTTACAGCGTTATGAAAATGCGCTGGCTTCTTATCAAAAGGCGATCGATCTTAACCCCAGTTTTTACCCAGCTTTGCGAGATCAAGGTAAGGCGCTGATGCAGTTGCAGAAATATGAAGATGCGATCGCAGCTTTTGACAAAGCGCTGAAAATCAATCCCAATGACTATCCATCCTGGGGTAGTAGAGGGATTGCTTTGACTAAGCTACAGCGTTATGATGAAGCATTGGCAGCTTTTGATAAGGCGATCGCGATTAATTCAAATGACCCCCTAGCTTGGGCCAATCGCGCTTGGGCATTGGAACAGTGGGGACGCTATGAGGATGCGATCGCGGCCTATAATAAAGCAATTGAAATTAAGCCCGATTTTCAACCTGCGATCGAAGCTAGGAAAATGTTATTGCAGAAGTTAGGACTACAATAAGTACATCAATTGCTAATTGCTAATTGCTAATTGCTAATTGCTGATTGCTAATTGCTAATTGCTGATTGCTAATTGCTAATTGCTAACTGGGAAAAATCTTCCCCATCTCCCCCTTTCTTCTTCCCTTCTTCCCTTCTTCCCTTCTTCCCTAGCCCCTAGCCCCTAGCCCCTAGCCCCTTCTTTGATGCTGATATATCCAGGCTGATTTTTAACTCGTTCAATCCAATTTTGAATCGCAGGAAATCCTGCTAAATCGAATCCACCTTCGTCAGCGACGTGAGTATAGGCAAACAAACCAATGTCAGCAATAGTGTAGCGATCGCCTACAAAAAACTGATGCTTTTCCAAATGCCTTTCCATCACACCTAACGCCGCATAACCAGGTTCGCGTTTTTGATTAAGTGCCTCTCGATATTCATCAGCTTTATTTAAAATCGAAATCCAAAACCTAGAAGTAGCGATAAAAGGTTCGTGACTGTATTGTTCAAAAAATAACCATTTCATCACTTGTGCACGTTCAAACCTATCAGTCGGGAAAAAATTAGTTTCTTCACTCAAGTAAAACATAATTGCATTTGACTCCGGCAGAAATTTACCCGGTTCGATTTCTAAAACAGGAATGCGACCATTAGGATTTTTTAGTAAAAATTCTAGAGTGCGACTTTCCCCTTTGAGAATATCAACCTCAATGCGTTCAAATGGAATTCCCAACTGTGTCAAAAGTAGGCGAATTTTGTAGCAATTGCCAGAAGATGAAAACTCGTACAATCGTAGCATATAGAAGAAGGAAGAAGGAAGAAGGAAGAAGGAAGAATTTATAAAGCAACTAGCATAGATATTCGTAACGCCGCCCTCTGGGCGGTAAAGATACCGCCCTCTGGGCGGCGTTACGTAAGTTTTCAAAGAAATATTCTTTATGTCATTATGACAAATTACTATACTACGCTATCACGAATGATGATTATTGTCAAAACCAGCCACTTCTGCCAGAGTGTAAAGCGGTCTACCTTTCACCTCCTCATAAATGCGTCCTATATATTCGCCCAAAATGCCAATACTGACCAACTGTACCGCACCCAAAAAGAAAATAGCCATTAAAATAGTGGCCAAACCAGTTAATACAGAATGCGGATAAAAAATGCGCCAATATAAAACCAAAAGAGCCATAATAATAGAAACAACAGCAGCAAATAAACCCACATAGGTAGATAATCGGAGAGGAACCTTAGAAAAAGATACCAAACCATTTAAAGCTAATCCTAGAGATTTCGCAAAAGTATACTTAACATCGCCAGCAAAACGAGGATCGCGATCGAATTTAACTGCTGTTTGTCGAAAACCAATCCAAGCTCGTAGTCCCCGAATATAACGATTACGTTCAGGCATTTTATTTAGTATATCAACTACACACCGATCCATCAAACAAAAATCCCCCGTATCGATCGGAATATCGACATCTGCTAGATGCCGCAAAATACGATAATATAGATAAGCAGGCATTCGTTTTAACCAGCTTTCTTGGCGACGTTGAGTCCTTTGAGCGTAAACAACTTGATAACCGAGTCGCCACTGTTCTACCATATCTAAAATTAACTCTGGCGGGTCTTGTAAATCGCCATCAAGAATTACGACAACTTGACCGCGTGCAAAATTTACGCCAGCCGTGACAGCTATCTGGTGGCCGAAGTTACGAGCGAAACTTAGATAACAAATTCGCGAGTCTTTTTGATGAAGTTCGCGGATTATTTGTAAAGAGCGATCGCGGCTACCGTCATTGATTAAAATTAACTCAACTGACCCATCCATTCGCTCCATGACTGCACCGATCCGCCGATACAATTCAGCGAGGCTTTCCTCCTCATTATAAATAGGAATTACAAAGGAATATTTAGGGAACATGATTCATCTCCTGCAAATTACTTACGATCTGTCATTGCGAGCCAAGCGCAGCGCGTCAAGCGAAGCGCAGTTGCGAGCCAAGCGAAGCGCGTCAAGCGAAGCGCAGTTGCGAGCCAAGCGAAGCGCAGTTGCGAGGGTACGAAGCAAGCCCGAAGCAATCTGAGGCGCGAAGCGTTGCGAGGAACGAAGCAATCTGAAGCAAGCCCGAAGCAATCTGAGGCGCGAAGCGTTGCGAGGCGCGAAGCGTTGCGAGGCGCGAAGCGTTGCGAGGTACGAAGCAATCTGAAGCAATCTGAAGCAATCTGAAGCAATCTGAGGCTTCCGAAGCAATCTGAGGGTGTTGCGAGCGAAGCGAAGCAAACTAATCCCGAAGCAATCTCAAGGCCTTGAGATTGCTTCGCTCCGCTCGCAATGACATCGTTTATTTTTCTTCAGCTACTTAAGCGTTAGTATTTTTGATTGAATAAATAAACGTCATCCTGTTGATAATTGAGTTGAAACTGAGGATTATTTTTAAGTTGACTGACTAAGTTAGCCGCAAATTCTTTATTACTATTCCATCCTGGATGGCGGAGACTTAACAGCACATAATCAAAGTCAGTTAAATTATTAGGGGGTACAGAAGCATTGGTTAACTTTATAATTGGACGATGGGATAAATGAGGGGCAATATAAGCGGTAGTTAAAACGCTACCCTTAGTTTGAACAAGGGCGATTGAATTTCGTGTTGCTTGCCATGTATCGAGAGAATCTAGATAAATTGTCCAGAAATAACCGTACTTCGCTAGTGCTAAAAAAGTTACTAATGACCAAATAATTATTATTTTGGGTAATTGGTAATTGGTAATTGGTAATTGGTAATTGGTAATTGGTAATTTTTCCCCAGTTTTCTCCCTTTCTGCTAATGTTGCAATTACAGCGACTAAGAGAAAGGGTAACAAAGGGAGAGAATATTGGTGAATTAAATCCCGTTGAGCATCAATATCAGATAGAATATTTGTTAGTAATACGGGTATAGCACTTATTAAAGGCGTGAGATGACGGGGAGAAAGCCACAAAATTACTGGCAATAATAACAAACCCAGGTATTGCAAAGTATCCCAAGAGAAAACCCGTCCTAAGACAAGTCCAGGTTTGAGTATAATATTCACAGCAATTTCAAATACTGAGTTTCCTAAATAGCTATAGCGTCCAACTCCTCCGGGCCCTTTTCCACCTTTAAAATGTGGGATAATTCCTTGAGTGACAATTACAAACCAACCTACACCTAAACCAAGTGCAATTGCACCGCATAACCGCTTCTTTTCAAAGAAAAATAGCCAAATTCCCATTGCTGCTACAGTTAAGGATAAAGCATCTTTACAGGCTAAAACCCAAAGAATTGCAAGAGTAAACCTTACAGGTTGATCTAATTTAGCTGCTAAAATTGCTGCCAAAAGTGCTGGAATTGCCATCACTTCTGGATGAAAATCAAATAAATTAATGTTAAAAACTACGGGATAAAATAAATAGATTGCTGCCATAGCTACGGCTTTAGCTTCATTTAATCCAGCCTGACGTGCTAAACTCCAAGTAGGCCATGCGCCTAATGCTAAAGATACTGCTTGTACTAATAATAACCAATAGACTGACGGGTAGATTTTGTAAAGTAAACCCAAGGGATACATTGCCAAAGCTGCATGATTTCCCAGATGATGAATGCCTAGAAATGAGGAAAATGGTGTTTGTCCCTGGCTAATTAAATAAGCAACTTGGTCATAAATTCCCATTTCAAAAGCTGTTGATTGAAATAGGGCGTGACGTACACTGCTACAAATCATAAAAATGATTGCAGTTATACTAATTATCCAAACGATAGGAAAGGATTTAATATGTTTAAAAATCAGCATTTTTCTAATAATTGCCAGAGTAATAAAATTCTTGTAACGCCGCCCTCTGGGCGGTATCTTCACCG